>CAVAPI010000037.1:0-19037 GCA_963590445.1 Lachnospiraceae bacterium
ACGGCAAGACTACCACCAAGGAACTCGTGTCGGCTGTGCTCGCAAAGAAGTACAACGTGATGCACACAGAGGGCAACTTCAACAACGACATCGGCGTGCCCAAGACACTGCTCCGCCTCACTTCCGCCCACGAAATGGCCGTGGTGGAGATGGGAGCAAGCCATCCCGGCGACATCAAGACGCTGGTTGAGACCGTGGAACCCGGCTACGGGCTGATAACAAACGTGGGGCGCGCCCACCTGCAAGGCTTCGGTTCGTTTGAGGGAGTGGTCAGGACAAAGGGCGAACTCTACGACTTCCTGCGCGGCAGGGAGGGCACTGTGGTGTTCATAAACAGCGGGAACGAACACCTCATGGGCATGTCCGGCGGCCTTAACCTCGTGAAATACGGTGTGGGGGGCAACGCTTCGCACAGCGTTTCCGGCGAAGTACTGTCGTGCGAGCCGTTCCTCAGGTTCCGCTGGCGTCACCTTTCCGGCCAATGGCACGAGGTGCAGACCGGCATGATAGGCGCTTACAACATCTACAACATGCTTGCCGCCGCCTGCATAGGCGTGTTTTTCGGAGTGCCGGAGGCCGACGTGTGCGCCGCACTGGCCGGATACAAGCCGGGCAACAGCCGTTCGCAGTTTGAAAAGACCGCCCACAACAGTCTTATAGTGGACGCCTACAACGCCAATCCCACCAGCATGGCCGCCGCATTGGACAACTTCGGCGACATGAAAGTGCCGCACAAGATGGCCATACTCGGCGATATGCGCGAGCTGGGAGCCGTGAGCGGAGAGGAACACCAGCGCGTTGCCGACCGCCTCAAGGCCATCGGTCTCGACGAAGTGTGGCTTGTGGGTGACGAGTTTGCCCGTACCGACTGCGCTTTCCGCAAGTTCAGGGATGTGGAAGAGGTGAAGAAAGCCCTCGAAACCGACCGTCCCGAAGGGCGCTACATACTGATTAAAGGCAGCAACGGCATAAAGTTGGGTCAGTTGCCGGCCTTGCTGTAAGCCTGTCCGTATGGTTCCCCTCCGCCTGCTTGCCTTTTTGCCTGTCCTGCTGCCGCTGTTTCTGCCGGCTGAAGCGCAGACGGAAAGGCCGTGGCAACGCTTCTTCCAGGAAGCGGTGGCCAGTGAGGACGACGCGGAGGGGCTTGACGGGGATGCCTACGAGACGCTCTGCGACCTTGAAGGCCACCCTCTGGACATCAATTCCGCCACTCCCGACGACCTGAGCCGGCTGCCTTTCCTGACCGAAAGGCAGATTGACGACATCTGCCGCTACGTGAAAAGCCACGGAACGGTGCGGTCTTTGGGCGAACTCCACGCCATTGCCTCGCTCGACAACGCCCGTCTGCGGCTGCTGTCCTGCTTCATTACGGTAGGCCGGCCGCCTTCCCACAGGTTGTCTTTGGGGAAATTGCTGTCGCAGGGAAAGCATGAACTGCTTGCCACGGCCGCAGTTCCGCTCTACGAGCGGCGCGGCGACAGCAACGGCTACCTCGGTTACAGCATCCGCCATGCCCTGCGCTATGACTTCAGTGCCGGCGACAGGCTGCGTTTCGGCCTCACCGGGGCGCAGGACAGCGGCGAGCCGTTTCTGTCAAGCGGCAACTCCATGGGCTACGACCACTACTCCTTTTTCCTCCAGATGCGCAACTTTGGGCGCGTGACCAACCTTGTGGCGGGCCACTACCGTGTGCAGTTCGGCATGGGACTGGTGGCAAACACCGGGCTAAGGCTGGGCAAGACGTTTGCCATGGCCACGCTCGGCCGTCCGACAAACGCCGTGTCGCCGTCGGCCAGCCGTTCGGTGGCGGGCTACATGCAGGGCGTTGCGGCCACGGTGAGGCTGGCCGACGGGGCTGAAGTGACCGCCTTCGTGTCGGCAAGGCCGCATGACGCTACGCTCAACAAGGCCGACGGTACGGCGGCAACGCTCGTCACGTCGGGCTATCACCGCACTCCGGCGGAGATGGAGCGCAAGAACAACACCCTTATGCAGACCGCCGGCTTCAACGCAAGGATAGGAAACCGCCGCTTCCACGTGGGTCTGACCGGCATATACACGCACCTTGACCGGGCTTTGAAGCCCAATACCGCCCTCGGCTACAGGCGTTACTACCCTTCGGGCAGCGACTTTGCCAACATGGGCGTAGGCTATGGCTGCGCCACCCGGCGGTTTGCCCTGTCCGGGGAGACCGCCATCGACCGCCAGGGCCACGTGGCAACGGTCAACACCCTGTCGCTTGACTTCGGCGGAAGGATAGCTTTCATGCTGCTCCACCGCTATTATTCGCCCAAATACGTGTCGCTCCACTCCGGCAGCTTCAGCGACGGCGGGCGCGTGGCCAACGAACACGGGGCGTATCTCGGTGTGGCATGGAAACCGTCGCCCCGGTTTGCGCTCGACGCATACGCCGACTACACGCACTATCCGTGGATGCGCTACCTCACGTCCTGCCCCTCCGACGCCTTCGACGCAATGGTTTCGGGGCGCATCTTGCTGGGGCGGTGGACGCTGAACGCCCGTTACCGTCTGCGCATGCGCCAGCGCGACAACGAGACCAAGACGGTTGCCGTACGGCAGGACACGCACCGGGCACGGCTGAAGGCCGCGTTTGACAGCGGAGGGTGGTGGAGTGCGGCCACACAGGCCGACTTCGCGCTGGCACGCCGCACCGCCTGCGACCGTGGAGTGGCCGTGTCGCAGCGGCTTGACGCCTCATGGCGGTGGCTGAAGGCGTCGGTCTGCGGCTGCTGGTTCGTCACCGACAGCTACGAAAGCCGCCTGTATGCCTACGAGCAGGGGCCGCTCCACTCGTTCTATTTCCCTGCCATGTACGGGCGGGGCGTGCGCTATTCGGCCCTGGTGCGTGCCGATTTGTCGGACAGACTGATGCTTCTGGCCAAGATAGGTGTAACGGACTACTTCGACCGCAGCTCCATCGGCAGCGGCCTGCAGACCATTGCCCGCTCGTCGAAGGCCGATGTGGATGTGCAACTGCGCTGGAAGTTCTGAGCAAGAGGGCAGGGCGCGGCTTGCAAAGCCGGCGTATGGAAACAAAAACCCCCGCCTTTACGGATGCGCAAGGGCGGGGGTTGTTTATGGCAAGTCGTGCGGTTGCCGGCGCAGGGCGCACGGCTGCACCGCTGAAAGCGTCAGTCTTTGAACGGTTCGGCGTTGATACACTTCAGGTTTCTCTGCAACTGGCCGGTGCTGCTTGCACCGATTAGCACCGACGTAACGCCCCGGTGCTGCAATATCCAGGCCAGTGCCATCTCGGCAAGCGTCTCTCCACGGCTCTCGGCCTGTGCGTTCCACTGGCGCAACTGGTCGAGCAGTTCGGGCGTAAGCATCTCAGGACGCAGAAATCTGGCCTTTGACATACGGCTGTCTTCGGGTATTCCGTTGAGGTAACGGTCGGTCAGCAGTCCCTGAGCCAACGGGGAAAAGGAGATAAAGCCCACGCCTTCGCGCACGCACTCGTCGATTATTCCCTCCTCAACAGGCGCGCGGTCTATCAGATTGAGCCGCCCCTGATAGATCAACAGCGGCACATCGCGCTCTTTAAGATAAGGTATGGCCACCTTGAGGGCATGGAGCGGCCAGCGCGAGATGCCCACATAGAGAGCCTTTCCGGCGCGCACAATGTCAACGAGCGCCTGGAGAGTCTCCTCAAGCGGCGTTTCGGGGTCGTAGCGGTGGCTGTAGAACAGGTCCACATAGTCGAGTTTCATGCGGCGGAGGCTCTGGTCAAGACTCGCCATGAGGTACTTTCGCGAGCCCCAGTTGCCGTATGGTCCCGGCCACATGTCGTATCCGGCCTTGCTACTGATGAACAGCTCGTCGCGGTAAGGCCGGAAATCGTCGTCAAGCAGCCGTCCCAAGGTCTCTTCGGCACTGCCGTAGGGAGGCCCGTAGTTGTTTGCAAGGTCGAAATGCGTTATCCCGTGGTCGAAGGCATAGCGGGTTATGGCACGGCAGCGGTCGTAATCGTCAACGCCACCGAAGTTGTGCCAGAAGCCAAGGCTCACTCGCGGCAGCAGCACTCCGCTGTTTCCGCAACGTTTGTACTCCATTCCGCCGTCGTAACGGAGTTCGTCGGCAAAGTATTTCTGCATGGTTTCCCCTCCTGTATCGTTTGGTCAGACCCGGAGACCGGGGTCAGTTTATCTTTGAAGTCATGGGGTTGCGCACACCACGGTAGCCCTTGAGGAACGCCTTTGCCGAACCGAAGCTGAGAAACATGTCGAGCCGCACCGGGATATGGTTGGCGTCGTCGGTGACAAAGAAGCGCAACAGCTCGTGGTTATTGCCGTCTTCGCGCTCATAGAACGAGAAGACAAGGCAGCGGAACTTCTCGTTGCTGCCCTCAACCTTGAAGTTTTCCTTGCCCCGATACTTGAGCCACGAGTTGGAGAGGCGCTTTGCGTCGCTGATGGGCATGGGGATATTGCTGCCGACCTTCATCTTCGATGCGTCGAAGTTGCGCGCCCGCAGGAAGATACTCATCATGTCGTAAACGCAATCGCGGTATTCCGACTGCTTCCAGTGGTGGCTCCCGTCGTTCTCGATGCGGTGCTGGCGCAGATGGCAGTTGCCTTTGGGATAGCTGTACCACATTTCATCGACGTAATAGCGCTTGCCTTCGCGCGCTCCTTTCCTGAAATAGAGCGGCGCAAGGTCGCTTGAGCAGTAGGAAAGCAGCGTGTCGCGCATGGTGAAGAACTTGTCGAGCTTGTTGTTGCCTCTGGTTATGAGGCTTGTGCGGTAGGCTTGCTGTCCGTCGTAGCGCGAGGTGACGGTGCTCATCGAGGCAGTGCCTACCTTGGCCCAGACGAATTTCCAGTTGAAATAGAGGTCGTAGTAGAGAAATTCGCCCGATTTGAAGGCCGTATTCTCTATCCCGCACTGTGCAAAGGCGTGCGCCGAGGCCAGCGACACGAGCATTGCCAAGGCCAAAACTCTTGTTTTCATAGGTGTTTCCCTTCGTTATTTAGGTTGTTCTATGCCGAGATTGCGTGCCCGGTCGGCGTTCCGGTTGCGCTGTTTCTTCTCTTTGTCAGGCTTCTGTTTGGTTATTGCCGCCGGTTTCTGCCGCTCTGCCGGGGTGGAAGCCATGTCCCAGCCGATGGTAATGTCCCACTTTGCCTTGCACTCCACGGCCTTCGGATAGTAGAAAACGGTTTCCGGCTGACGGCCGAGGAGGTAGTCGCCGGTGTCCCAAAGGCCGTTCCCGTTGGTGTCGATGAACGCTCTGAGGTAGTAGGTGCCGGGCGGCAGGTAGAAGAACTCGGCCGTTCCGTTGTCAACGGTAGCCTGTTTCACCATCGCATCGGAGGCGTTCAGCAGCTGTATGACTACGGCTGACGTGTCGTTTCCGGCTCCGCCGGCTTCGACAACGAGCGACCCGAAAGCGTCGTCCTGCTGTATTTGCACTCCTTTCTTTACGGGTTTCGACACGAGTCCGTACAGGTCTTCAAACGCGGCGGAGTCGATTTCGAGGCTGTACTCTATGCCCGGCCGCCATTCGGCGCGCAGCATATACTCGCGCAACCGCCCCTCTACGGGCTTGAACTCGAAGCGTGCATTGTACCAGAGCGAGTCGTGGCGGGAGTAAAGGTGTATGCCGGCGGTGTCGCAACGGGCGAGCGGCGAGGGCATAACCACACGGATGTTCTGGTCGGGTGCCATGGCTGACGGCACTTTTATGTCGGGTTGGAGAGCCTTTACGGGCATTGTCGAGTCGTAAGGCTCGCCCTTTTTCTTGGCTTTCTCAATGGCTTTCTGCCATTTCTCCACCTCTTTCTCCTTTTCTTTCAGCCGCTTGGCATACGAAACCTTTGGGATGAACTCCACTGTGTCGGTCTTGCTTGCCAGCGTACCCGTGGAGTCGGTGGCCATGTATGTGGCCTCTATGCGCAGCGTGTCACTGTTTGTCAGTGCCGAGTCGCGCATCCAGTAGAATACAGTGTCGCGCTTTTCGCTCGCTTCCGTTATGAATTTGCCCTCGGAATCGAAGTTCAGGCCGCGCAAAACGGGCAGGTTTGCATCGCCGAAGCTGAAATAAAAGCCGATTTTCTCGGGCGTTTCCCTTGTCGTTTTCAGCAGGTAACGGTCGGTTTGCGGTGCGGTGAAGGCACGCAAGACGATGTTGTCGGGATAAAAATGGGTGTAGTTGACGCGCGAAATGGAGTCTATCCGCAGCGTGTCGCGCCAGATTGTGTCCTGCCGGATGTCGGGCTGGCAGTACGGTTCGAAGGTCTCGTGGCTGAAAGCGAGCATCTCGCTCTTCTGGGAGTAACGGTAATCGCCGTCAGCGTCCTGCAATGCGTAGGCCCGATAGGTGCCCGGCGCCACTCCCTTGACCACAAAGCGGCCGCGACTGTCGGTGCGGGCCACGCGGAGCAGCGGTCTGGAGGTGAAGGCCGTATCGCTCAGGTCACTGTAAAGGCCGACAAGGATGCCCTTGACAGGCTCCATATTGGATGCGCCAAGCACATATCCTGACACTTCGAGGGTGTCTATCAGGTCGCCAGTGGCAAAGCTGTAGGTGTAATTGCCCATGGGATTGCCCTCATTGTTGTCGGATATGGCGTCGGAAAAGTCGATTGTGTAAGTTGTGTTGGCCTTCAGCGAGTCTTTAAGGTCCACGATAATGCGCTTGCCCGATGCCTTTACTTCGGGCATCTCAAGCTGTGGCGGCGAGACAGTGACCTTGTTGGAAGCGTCTTCGAGCTTGATGAACTCGTTGAAGTTGATGGTTATCTTGCGCGACTTGACGCTTGTGGCCTTGTCAGAGGGCGAGCTGCCCACCACGTATGGGGGAGTGTCGTCGTACCAACCGCCGTCTGGCTGTCCCATACGGGCGCATCCTGACACGGCAGTGGCCGCCAACAGGCACAAGACCATGCCCTTCGCCATGCGCACAAGCCTTGTCTTCGCCGTGTGCAGCGTCGTCTTCATGCGTTCATCTTTAGCAGTTGTTCCATCGTTTCGCGGCTGTTGCTCAGACGGGGCACCTTGTGCTGCCCCCCAAGTTTGCCCTTTGCCTTGAGCCAGTCGTTGAACAGTCCCTTGCGGGCGGGCACTATTTCGAGCGGTTGCAGGGTGATGTTCTTGTACCGCTTGGCCTCATAGTCGCTGTTAAGCTCCTGCAGGCGGGTGTCAAGCAGCCGTGCGAACCCGCCGAGATCGGCCGGTGGCGTTGAAAACTCGATGAGCCACTGGTGGCGGCACTTGCCTTTGCCGTCCATAAACACGGGGGCTGCGGTGTAGTCGAGCACGCTTGCGCCTGTCTCAGTGCAGGCATAGGCAATCCCTTGTTCGGCGTTATCGACGATAAGTTCCTCGCCGAAAGCATTGATGAAGTGCTTTGTGCGTCCGGAAATGGTAAACTTGTAGGGGTTGGTGGAGGAGAAACATACCGTATCTCCAAGGATATAGCGCCACAGACCGCACGATGTGGATATGACAATGGCGTAGTTGCGCCCCGTTTCCACGCCCCACAGCGGCACTGCGGTCGGGTTGCCGGTGCCGAACTCGTCCATCGGGATGAATTCATAGAACACTCCGTAGTCGAGCATCAGCAGCATTGACTTGTCCGTCGGGTCGTCCTGCAGCCCGAAGAAGCCCTCGCTGGCATTGTAGGTCTCCATGTAGCGCATGCCGGGCGACTGTATCAGCTGCTCGTACTGTTTGCGATAGGGGGTGAAGGCCACGCCTCCGTGGAAGAAAACCTCAAGGTTGGGCCACACTTCTTCAAGGTGTTGCTTGCCGGAAAGCTCCATCACGCGGCTCAAGACCGACAGCATCCACGACGGAACGCCGCTGATGTTGGTCACGTTCTTGTGCATTGTCTCGCGGGCAATGCGGTCGCGCTTCACCTCAAAGTCCGACAAAAGAGCCGTATGTTTATTAGGTACGCGCACGAGGTTGGCCAGTGGGTTGATGTTCTCGATGAGTATTGCGCTCAAGTCGCCGACAAGGCTGCCGGAAACGTTGTAGTTTGGGGCGTGACTCCCGCCAAGTATCAGGCTGCGGCCGTCGAACAGGCGGCTTTTGGGGTTGTTCCGCAGGTAAAGGGCTACGCAGTCCTTGCCGCCTTTGTAGTGGATGTTGCGCAAGCCGTCGTCACTTACGGGGATGAACTTGCTCTTGTCGTTGGTGGTACCCGACGACTTGGCGTACCATCTCACGCGTCCTTTCCACAGGATGTCACGTTCTCCGTGGCGCATGCGGTCGATGTCGTCCTTCAGTTCCTCGTATGTGTTTAGCGGAGTGTGCCTTGCGAAGTCCTCATAGCCTTTGGCTGTGCCGAACAGGTGCTCGCGTCCGTATTCTGTGTCCTTGGCTGCGTCGAGCAACTGTGCGAGTACTTTCCGTTGAAGCGTCTCTCCGCCGTTCGTATGTTGCCCAAGCTCTTTCTGGCGAGGCTCGAACGCCTTGCTTATTATTCGGGTTAAACTCATTTCGGATGAATGGTCTTTATGTTGCAAAGGTATGCAAAACTTTCGTAACCGATGAACAATTCACAACATTTAAGCGGCGTAGCGAGGGCGGATGCCGTCGTTACGCCGCTTAAGGCGCCGCTTCCCCGTGCGGGGGTGTTTCCGCTGTTTGTGCCGGTGCCGTGGTTATTCCTCGCTGAAGGCCTTGGCTTCGGCTTCAGCTATGATGTCTTCTTTTGACAACTCCTTGGGTTCGGAGGTTATGTCCGACAGGTCGAACTCGTCGCCTGGGCTGTCCGTTTCCTGTTCCTGACCGTTCTTCTCCTGTCCCCTGCTGTGTGTGCTCTGCTCCCGGCTGTCTGCGGCCTGTGCCTTGCGGCCTGAGTTCCGCCTTCTGGCTGTTCTTGCAGCCTTTTCCGGCTGTTCCTCCTGCCTTTCGGGCGTGTCTGGCTGCACGGAGATTATGAAATCGTTGTTCTCCTCGGTGTCAGGAACTGTCTGGACAGGCTCTTCCTCCATCTTCGTCCTGTTTCCCTTGGCAGCAAACACGGCATCGATGAACTGCGGTTCGCGCCGCAGCTTCTGCAGGGTCAGCTTTGACGCCAGCTGCTGGCTCTCTTTCTTGGAGTAGCCCTTGCCTGTGCCGCCCTCAAGCCCCTCTATGACCGTGCGGTAGCAGAACACGGGGCTGCTGTCCTTTTCCTTGTGCTGCTCAATGAGCTTGAAATCGAGGTGCACGCGGTTCTTCTGGCTCCACTCGATGAGCTTGCTCTTGAAGTTAACCTCCTTGTATGCCACCTTGTCGATGTTGATCATGCGGTCGAGAATGCGCTTCTGCATGAACCGTATGCAGGCGTTGTAGCCCCTGTCGAGGTAGATTGCGCCCACCAAAGCCTCGAAAGCGTTGCCGCCCATGTAGCTGTTGTGCGTGGTGGTCTGCCCTGACGAGAGCACCAACTGGCATATTCCCATCTCCTGGGCCAGCTTGTTGAGGGTGTCGCGCTGCACGAGTTTGCTGCGCGTGTTGGTGAGAAAACCCTCGCGCTTGCCCTCGAAGTGGCGGAAAACTATGTCGCCCACCACCGCGTCGAGTATGGCGTCGCCCAGAAACTCGAGTCTCTCGTTGTTCAGGGGCCGCCCCTTGGCGTTGCGGCGCGCCACGCTCTTGTGCATCAGAGCCAGCTTGTAGTGCTGTATGTGCCGGGGATAGAAGCCGAGCACGTTGTAGAGGGCAGAAAAAAGCTCCTTCTCCTTGCGGAAAGGGAGCCTAATTCTGTCTATCAGGTTGTATTTGTCAATCAGCATACTTCTTGAATATGACACAGGCGTTGTGCCCTCCGAAGCCGAAAGTGTTGCTCAGCGCGGCGCGGACCTCGCGCTTCTGTGCCTTGTTGAACGTGAAGTTCAGGTTGTAGTCCATCTGTTCGTCGTTGTCACCCTCCTCGTGGTTGATTGTAGGCGGCACGATGTCGTTCTTCACAGCGAGCACCGAGGCCATTGCCTCCACCGCTCCGGCTGCGCCGAGCAGGTGTCCGGTCATGGATTTCGTGGAACTTATGTTGAGCTTGTAGGCTGCATCGCCGAACACGTCCTTGATTGCCTTCACCTCGGAGATGTCTCCTACGGGCGTGGATGTGCCGTGCACGTTGATGTAGTCTATGTCTTCGGGCTTCATCCCGGCGTCTTCGAGTGCGTTCTTCATCACGAGGCATGCGCCAAGCCCCTCCGGGTGGGAGGCAGTGATGTGGTGGGCGTCGGCACTCATGCCTTCGCCGGCCATTTCGGCGTAGATTTTCGCTCCGCGAGCCTTGGCGTGCTCCAGCTCTTCGAGTATGAGGCAGCCCGCGCCTTCACCCATTACGAAGCCGTCGCGGCTTGCGCTGAACGGGCGGGAGGCGTGTTCGGGGTCGTCGTTGCGCGTCGAGAGGGCGTGCATGGCGTTGAAACCGCCCACGCCGCAGGCGCATATCGCTGCCTCTGCACCGCCGGCGACGATGGCGCTGGCCTTTCCGAGGCGTATCAGGTTGAACGCGTCGCCCAGAGCGTTGGTTGACGATGCGCAAGCCGACGTTGTGGCATAGTTGGGGCCGTGGAAACCGAAGTGGATGGATATTTGTCCGGCTGCTATGTCGGCAATCATCTTGGGAATGAAGAACGGGTTGAACTTCGGGCCGTCGGCCTCGTGCTGGCCGTAATACTTCACTTCGTCCTCGAAAGTCCTTATTCCGCCGATGCCAACGCCGAAGATGACGCCGATGCGGTTCTTGTCTTCGGTGTCAAGGTCAAGGGCCGAGTCCTTCACGGCCTGTATTGCCGAGATGAAAGCCAGCTGTGTGTAGCGGTCCATCTTGCGCGCTTCCTTGCGGTCTATGTATGCGTTGATGTCCAGACCCTTCACTTCACAGGCGAAACGGGTCTTGAACAGCGATGCGTCAAACTGCGTGATTGGCGCAGCACCGCTCACTCCTGCTGTCAGGCTGGCCCATGTCTCCTCGGGAGTGTTGCCAACGGGAGTGACAGCGCCCATGCCTGTCACGACAACTCTTTTCAATTCCATAAATAAAGTCAAAAATTAAAATTTTGGCGCTTGGCGTTTTTAGCGAAGCCTGTGGTTTTTCACCGGGAAAATCCGCTAAACGCCAAACGCCAAACGCTCAAACGTAATGTCTGTGTAGTGGAGATTATTTTGCGTTCTCCTCGATGTACTTGATGGCATCGCCCACTGTGGCAATCTGCTCTGACTTGTCGTCGGGGATGGAAACGCCGAAATTCTTCTCGAACTCCATGATAAGCTCTACTGTATCCAAAGAGTCGGCACCAAGGTCGTTGGTGAAACTTGCTTCAGGCTTTACTTCTGCTTCGTCCACGCCAAGTTTGTCAACGATGATGGCCTTTACTTTTGATTCGATTTCTGACATGATTTTAATTTTTAAAGTGTTAATAATGATTCTAAGTCCAAAAAATTCGGTTGCAAAGTAACTACATTTTATCCACCTATGCAAATTATTTGTGTAAAAAGCGGCCTTTTTTGCACACTCAACCATGGTTTGTGCAATTGTGAAAGCATGGTTTTTGACATTTTTAAGGCACTCCCGCCTTGCCGCAGTGGCGGCTTTTGGGGCGAAGTTCCTGCGGTTTTCATCGCAATGCGGCTGTTCTCGTTTCACAAACCGCCGGATTATGGGGCATAAATGGCCTGTTTGTGATGTGCAAACGGTCGGGTTACGGTGGCTGAACCGCCGCTTTACGGTTGCCGTGTGCATGTGCCGCTTTTGCTTGGTGGAGTTTGCATTGGCGGCAATCGTGCGGTTTCCGGTGACGTATATTATAATAATGTGTAAAAATGAGGCGGAAAACCGCGCGGCAAGCGTTGCATTAAGTGTATTTTTTACTATCTTTGCGAAGCGACAGGCGGAATTCGGCTGTATGAAAACGGGATTTCTTTGCCGCCCGCCCGCACCCATTTTGCAAAAACATGGCGGCGTTTCTCACGGGAAACCGCCCCACTGGCCTAATGACAACATATTAATTAATCAACAAAAATCATTAATTCATCAACAACAATCATTCAGATGAGACATTTATTATCAACAATGGCGGTGTCGTTGGCGGTGTCGCTGACGGCCTATGCGGAGACATTCACTGTGAAATCGCCCGACGGGCAACTCGTGGTTACGGTAGATAACGCCGGCGGACGCCTGGCCTACGACGTGAAGTATGCCGGGAAACAGATGGTGGAAAGCTCCGCCCTCGGACTGAAAGCCAGCGTCGGCGACTTCACAACGGGTCTCAGCGTGAGCAAAACTGCCGCGAAGACCATAGACGAGACCTACTCCATGCGCGGCACAAAGGCTTCTTCGGTACACTATGTGGCCAACTGCCTTGCCGTGGACTGCGAGAACGCGAAGCAGCAACCCATGACTGTCGAGTTCCGGGTGGGCGACAACGACGTGGCGTTCCGCTACGTTTTTCCGCAGAAAGGCGCGACCTCGTGCATGACAGTGGCCGAAGAGGCCACCTCATTCCGCCTCCCTTCGCAGACCACAACGTTCATTTGCCCGCAGTCGAACGCCATGGCAGGATGGAAACGCACCAAACCGAGCTATGAAGAGGAGTACACTCCCGACGCTCCGATGGCCGTCAGGTCGAAGTACGGCAAGGGTTACACCTTCCCGTGCCTGTTCCGCGTGGGCGCAGACGGCTGGGTGCTCGTGAGCGAAACGGGCACCAACGGCGGCTATGCCGGCTGCCGGCTGGCCGACTATGATGCTCAGAAGGGCTACCAGGTGGCGTTCCCCATGCAGGGAGAGGCCAACGGATGGGGTTCGGCCGAGCCTTCGCTCACACTGCCCGGCGCAACTCCGTGGCGCACCATAACCGTTGGCTCCACGCTGAAGCCCATTGTAGAGACCACAGTTGCCTATGATGTGGTGGAACAACAGTACGCTCCGTCGCAGAAATACAAGCCCGGACGATACACATGGAGCTGGCTGATATGGCAGGACAACTCGGTAAACTATGCCGACCAGGTGCGTTTCATCGACACGGCAGCCGAGATGGGCTACGAATATTGTCTCGTTGACGGCTTGTGGGATGCCCAAATAGGCCGCGAGCGCATCGTTGAGCTTAGCCGCTATGCCCAGAGCAAGGGCGTGAGTCTGCTGCTTTGGTACAACAGCAACGGCTTTCAGAACGACGCACCGCAGGGGCCGAAGAACTGTATGAACACTTCAGTGGCGCGAAAAAAGGAGATGGCGTGGATGAAGAGCATCGGTGTGAAGGGCATAAAGGTCGATTTCTTCGGCGGAGACAAGCAACACACCATGCAGCTCTACGAGGATATTCTCAGCGACGCCAACGACTACGGACTGCAAGTGATATTCCACGGATGCACACTGCCGCGCGGCTGGGAGCGTATGTATCCCAATTTCGTGGCCTCGGAGGCCGTGCTGGCATCGGAGAACACCATGTTCAGAGAGCACCACGCACAGCGCGAGTCGTTTGAACTGACCATGCACCCCTTCTGCCGCAACGCTGTGGCGTCCATGGACTGGGGAGGCACGATAATGAACAAGTACCTGTCGAAGGACAACAAGCGCCGCCACCGCCGCTATACGTCCGATGTGTTTGAAATGGCCGCCGCCATTGTCAACCAGAGCAGCGTGCAGTGCATAGCCATACAGCCCAACAACCTCACGGAACTGCCGCAGGTGGAACTCGATTTCCTCAAGTCTGTGCCCACAGAGTGGGATGAGACGCGCTTCATCGACGGCTATCCCGGCCAATACATCGTCATTGCGCGCCGCCACGGAGCCGACTGGTATGTCGCAGGGCTTAACGCTACGGGCAAGGAACTGAAGCTAAGCCTGTCGCTACCCATGCTCGCAGGGCGCAGTGTGGACGTTTACAGCGACAAGACCGCCAAGGACAGCCTCTGGCCGACCACGGTTTTGAAGAACGCAAAGGTGGACAAAAACGGCAAAATCAAGGTGTCCATGCTCCACAACGGCGGACTTGTGATAAAGTAAAAACGACGGAGTTGCAGTCATATAGCCGCAGTTTATAGGGGAAAAGGCTGCGGAACCGCAATAGCCCCGTGGCTTTGCAACCAAAGAACGGCTCACCCGACAAACAAGGGTGAGCCGTTTCCGTATCTTGCCGCCGCCGTTTCGGGTTTGGAAGAGCGGGGTCTCATGGGTTCTGCCGGCCTGCATCAGAATCGGAAGGGCGGGTTTCGGACTTGAAAGGGCGGGGGATACGAAAAACGGACAACCGCCTTATGGGCAAGCTGTCCGTCACTTTTCAGTTGCGGAGGCAGGACTCGAACATGCGACCTCCAGGTTATGAGCCTGGCGAGCTACCAACTGCTCCACTCCGCGATATTGTTTTTGTGGGTGCAAAGGTACGGTTTTTCGGCGAAACCAGCAAACTTTCATCCTCCTTTTTTATATATGGTGCATTTATATAGCTGTTTTTAGAGGGCTGAAGCGCCCCTTGTATAGGGTATAGTGCCGATTTTATATGGCTATATAGCCGCTTGCGCACAATAAAACGCCCGCTTGTGACCCGTAACCCGCCCGTTTACGATAGCTGACCCGGCTGTTTACGGGTCGTAACCCGCCCGTTTGCGAAAGTCAATCTCACGCTTGTGTGCCGCAAGGGGGCGGTTATACACCAAAAAACGGTGAAAAAGGGAGCATAAACTTAAAGATTGTTAACGGGGGGGGGGTAGAAAGCGTATTCAAAAGAAGTTGTTATCTTTGTGGAAAACAAGCCTTGCTTGGGGAAAAGTGGCGCAAGAGACCATGAAGAAGGTGCGTTCAGGCGGTGAAAGAAGGCCGGAGCGTTCCTGAAGTAGAACACAAGAACGATTAAAACAATGAACATCGGACAGCGAATTTATGAAGTCATGCACGAAAAGGGGCGCTCTGCCGCCTGGCTGGCCTCGCAGATACCGTGCGAACGCTCCAATATATATAATGTGTTCCGCCGCAAGAGTGTGGGCGTTGACTTGCTTTTCATCTTTTCCTCATTGCTTCACCACGACTTTTTCGCCGAGTTGTCGCAGGAATGGCGGCAGCGGGAGGCGGCAAACAACGCCGATGCGCCGGAGGGACGGCAGCATTGCGTTTGATTTCAGGCGCATTGCGGCTGGCCTCCGGCGCATCGGGATGGCGCAAGCGGGCGTTCAGGCTTCCTTAGGGCATGGCTTCATGCCTTCTGTCGGGTGTATTGGACATCCTTGCGGTATGGTTTTATGCCCCTTTCTGCCTTACTCCCATGCGCGCTTCGACCACATTTATCACGTAGTCGCCCAGCTTTTCGCACTCACTCACTATGTCCATGTACATTGTGCCTATCGCATACGTGTACTCATGGTTGTTCACGTCGTTGATATTCTGGCTCTTCAGCTGGTTGCGGTAGTTGTTTATCTCATTTTCTATGTTGAATGAGCGGTTGGCATCGAAGTTTTCTTTGCGTCCAAGCAGCAGGGAATTCATCTGCGAAAGGCTGTCATCGGTAAGCTCGAACATCTGGTTGAGGTGCTCATACTGCTTTTCCGTGAAGTCTTCCTTGCCCGCCATCTTGCGGTTAATGGTGCGCGCAATGTTGTAACAGCTGTCTCCGATACTCTCAAGTTCCGATATTTCGCGCAGCATGGCGCGTATTTTCGCCTTCGTTTCGTCGCTCAGGTGGGCGTCACTCACGCTGTCGAGGTACTTGGCAATCTCTATTTCCATGTTGTCACTGATGCTTTCGTACTTCTCAATGCGTGTGAACAGCTTGGTAAAGGCGGCGTCGTTCGTGATGCCAAGCAGCTCTCTGACGAAGCCAAACATCTTCTGTATGCGCTCGGCGAACGACTGTATTTCCTTCTGAGCCTCCAGTACTGACAGCTCAGGGGTCTTCATGATGGAGTTGCCTCCTATGTATTTCAGCCGGAACTCTTCCTCATCGTCCTTGGCACGCGGCTTTATCATGTAGCAAACCAGCTTCTCTATCTGCGGAATGAACCAGATCAGTATGGCTGTGTTGCACAGATTGAAGACCGTATGGAACGCTGCGAGCACCATGGACAGCTTGGTTGCGCTCAGCGAACCGTGCGCTGTCGGGTCGTAATGCACCATGTTGCACACCATATTGACGAAGGGATAGAACAGGCAAAGCACCCATATCACTCCGAAAACGTTGAACACGAGGTGGCTCATGGCCGCCCTTCTGGCCTGTACGTTGGCTCCCAGCGCGGCCAGGTTGGCGGTCAGCGTGGTGCCGATGTTCTCTCCCATCACCAGAGCGATGCCCAAATAGATGGGCAGCACGCCGCTTGAGCAGAGCACCATGGTGATTGCCATGAGCGCAGCCGACGACTGGAGTATGCAGGTGAGTATGGTTCCGATGCCCAGAAAGGCGAGTATCGTCACGTAGCTCTGCACGTCCCACGAGCTGAAGAAGGCCACAAGCCCACGGTTGTGCCCCAGATCCATCTCGTTGCCGGTGGCGCTGAGCATCGCAAGGGCATAGAACATGAACGCTATACCGAACAGGAAGTCTCCCGTATAGCGGTGTTTGCGGGTGTAGATGAGCAGTATGGCGAGCACAAAGGCCGGATATACGACATTGGTGAAGTTAAAAGAGAAGCCCAAACTCATTATCCACGCAGTGAGAGTCGTGCCGATGTTTGCTCCCATGATAACGGATATGGCTTGGGCGAGGGTGAGTAGTCCGGCGTTAACGAACGACACTGTCATCACCGTCGTTGCTGTTGACGACTGCACGGAGGCGGTTACGAACAGTCCGGTGAACATTCCCATGAAGCGGTTCTTGGTCATTGTGCCCAGAATGTGGCGCAGTTGCGATCCTGCCATCTTCTGTAGCGCCTCGCTCATCACCTTCATACCGTAGATAAGCAGTGCCAATGCTCCTATAACCTTAAAAAATATCCAAATCGACATATTTATTTATAATTGTTTATGCTGCTTTTTACATTGTCGGAAAAAGGGAGTAACTTTACGTCTGTAAACCCTTAACTGTAACAACAATGGAACATGTAATACAAATACGGTGCAAAAATAACAAAAAAACCAAGAACATCCGCATCGGAAGTACACTTTCTGAAATTTTCAGGGAGTTCGGTCTTGACATGGAATACGGCCCTGTGGGGGCGAAAGTGAACAACAAAGAGGTGGGAATGCACTTCCGTGTGTATCACAGCAAGGACGTTGAGTTTCTCGATCTGCACTCTCCGTCGGGCCAGCGCACCTATATCCGCACCCTTTTCTTCGTGCTTTGCAAGGCCGTACACGACCTTTATCCCGACGGGCACGTTTGCATTGACATACCCGTCTCCAACGGTTACTACTGCGATATGAACATCGGGCGCCCCGTAACCGAGGAGGATGCCGGCCGCATCAGGGCGCGTATGCAGGAGATAATCGACGCCCGGCTGCCCATAAGGCGGCACGAGTGTCCCACGGAAGAGGCCGTCGGGCTGTTTGAGGCGATGGGCCACGACTCTAAAGTGAAGCTCCTGAAGAGCATAGGCACGCTCTACACCACCTATTATGATATAGACGGCTACTACGACTACTACTACAGCTCGCTCCTGACCAACACTTCCGAACTGAAACTGTTCGGTCTGGAGAGGATGTACGACGGGCTTCTGCTGCGCATACCGTCAACCGAAGACCCGTCAAGGCTCGTTCCCAAGGTGCAGCAGGACAAGATGTTCGACATATTCAAGGAACATCACCACTGGCAGTCGCTGCTTGGGCTGCGCACAATAGGCGACTTGAACGATGCGGTGGATAAGGATATGGCCACTCCGCTCATCAATTTGTCGGAGGCACTGCAGGAGAAAAAGATAGCAAAGATAGCCGACACGATAGCCGCGCGGCGCGATGAGGTGCGCATGGTGCTCATTGCCGGGCCCTCGTCGAGCGGCAAGACCACCACATGCAAGCGTCTGTCGATACAACTCCTCGCGAGCGGACTCCGCCCCGTGCCGGTTTCGCTCGACGACTACTTCGTTGACCGCGACAAGACGCCCAAGGACGACAACGGAGACTACGACTTCGAGAGCCTGTATGCCCTCAACCTGCCGCTGCTGAACGCACAGATGAACGCTCTCTTTGCCGGTGAGGAGGTGGAACTGCCCAAGTACAACTTCCAGACCGGGCTTAGCGAGCGCAGCGGCCGCCGCCTGAGGCTCGGCAAGGACGACATTCTCGTGGTGGAAGGCATCCATGCGCTCAACCCGGAGCTTACATCGCAGGTGCCGGACTGCCGGATATTCCGCGTATATGCCTCGGCTCTGACCACCATCCTCATAGATGCGCACAACTACGTGCCCACTACCGACAACAGACTGCTGCGCCGCATCATCCGGGACTACAAGTACCGGGGCGTGAGTGCGCGGGAAACGATACGCCGGTGGCCGTCTGTGCGCGAGGGAGAGAAGAGATGGATATTCCCCTATCAGGAAAACGCCGACGCAATGTTCAACACAGCCATGCTGTTCGAGCTTGCCGTGATCAAGAGCCAGGCAGAGCCGCTGCTCGAGCTGGTGCCCGAGAACTGCGAAGAGTACAGCGAGGCTTGCCGTCTGCTGAAGTTCCTGAAGTATTTCCGCCCCATACCTTACAAAACCGTGCCGCAGACGTCGCTGCTGCGCGAGTTTCTTGGCGGCAGCTCGTTCAAGTATTAGGCGCAGGCAGCCGCTCCGCGGTAGGGAAACGGACGGGTCGTGGATTGCAAACGGCCTGTCCGGCAACCGCAACTGCGGCACTTGGCCCTCTTAAACAGGCCGTTTGCGGGATGAAACCTGCCTGTTTACGACCCGAAAGCCGGCAGGTTTCATTCCGGAACCGAAAGCCTTTCTCCCGGTTAGGCATTGACACACCAACACTTGCTATACGAAAAACTGCAGGAGGGTGTGTCAAAATGCCCTTATAAATAAAAAATCACAAAGCCCTGACTTTCCCAAGCCAGGGCTTTGCTATGTCCAAAAGTTTTTGTACCTTTAGACCATAGAAATTTACAATATGGCAAAGGTACATTATCGCTTTTACTCCACCAAGCAAACCATCCTTTTTC
>CAVAPI010000038.1:0-18826 GCA_963590445.1 Lachnospiraceae bacterium
TTGTCTGGCGGTCATAGACTGTCTGTCTGCCCACCCAACCGAACGTAGAACCAAGGGTTACGCCAGGGTCGGCATCCATATCAAAGCCCTGTTCTGTGGAGTTGTCGCGCACGGCAGGGGAGGACAGGCGGTGGAAACCGTTGACTAAAAGGATGTTTCCCTTGGCGTCAGGACTGTGAAAGGCGCACACTTCTTCCGACAGGAAGCTCTTTCCGCCACGGTTTACGGCTGCTATGCGGAAACCGTACAGCACGTTTGGCTCAAGTCTCACGTTGATACTTGTGGCCGAACGCACATATCTGCCGTTGTCAAACCCGGCTGTTCCGCACCTTGTATATACGATATAGCCGGTGGGGCTTGCCGTGTTTTCCTGCGGGTCTTCGGTCTTTTCCCAGCTTATCTGCGCCTCTCCGTTGCCGGAAACCTCCACTCTGACGTTGGCCGGAGCCAGCGGTGTCACCATGAAAGGCTTGCCGTGCTGGTCGCAGACGTAGCGCAGGATGGTCTTATATATGGAACGCGCGAGCGTAAACTTGAAGTTCGGGTCCTGTCCGTAGCGCATATCCGGGAAGTTTTGGTGCGACATGGTCTCAAGAATAGCGCTCGGCACTTCTGGCAAACGGGTCTCCGAGTAGTTGCGGTCGAGCAGTTCGCGCCTGTTCCATTGCCCGTACAGCCGCTTCAGGTCGGCGGTTGTGTTGGCCAGGAGGGCGTTTGCGAAGTCGCGCGAGGCCAGTCTGGATATGCCGGCGTTGAGCCTTCCGTCGTTGAAGTTGGTGGTACAGATGGCCAAAGAGCCTATGACACCCACTCCGTCTGGTGCATATCCGGCATCGCTGTGCACCGCCAGCGACAGCTCTATCGGCACTTTGCGCCCTTCTGTCGATGGCATGTAGCACGAGCCGCCGCCCATTTCGTTGGTCATAAGCGACCTTACGTTGATGTCATCCCCGTAATCGTCGGTGCCGTTCTTGGTGCTATAGACCGAATAGGGCATGCCCGCCCACTGCGCAAAGTAGCGTGCTCCCTCAAGGCAACGGGGCAGTCCGCTGACCGAACCGCCGCGCTCGATGTTGCCCATGCCGCCCCCGAAGCGCACGGCGTCGGTGGTTACGACACCTTTGTGGCCGCTCTGGTTGGTGACAACGACGCGGTTGAACTCGCTGCACCCCTTGTCGAAGTCGAAAGAACCGAGGTAAACCCATGTGCCGCCGCCCATCTTCTGGTTGACGAGGAACTCGGTCTGCTCCCCTTTGTGCCACACTGTGTATCTGGCGCAGTCCGTGCTGTTGGGCAAAGTCTGGTAGCTTACATATACGGCATAGCGTCCTTCGGCCGGCAACTGCGGCTGATAAGACACCAGACTGTACTTGCTCTTGCTCGACGTGGTGCGTGCCATGCGTGCCGTACCGGCCGTAAAGGGGTTCTCTCCGTCCGTATAGGTTCCTGTATGGAGGGCAAATCCCCTGTCGGGAGCGTCGCTCCAGTCATGTTTCCCGTTGACTTCTATGTAGTGTGTGCCGTGTCGGGGGTCGTCATTGTCAACGATTACCTCGTTTTTCTGCCAGTCCCTTTCGCGCGGAGTGAACACTATGGCTCCTGCGTCCTGTAGCATTGGTATGAGGTAGGGCACCACTATTGTCTGCGTAAAGAGGTCTTCGGTGGTACAAAACAGTTTGGGCCGCTGCCATTTCCATCCCTTTTGCCGGTCGAAATAGCGGCCGTGGCTTGCCCATACGGACAGGTGGCGGTTCTGGAGGCCGTGGGTTATGGCCGCCGGTTGCGACACATTCTCCACCCAGGGGCGGCCTTTGTACTCAATATCCCCCCAGAGCCGGGTCTTGTCGGTGGCCGTTGACAGCCGGTCAGGCACGAGGTCTTCGATGGCCAGGCCGTTGGTTACTACCGTTATCCGGTACTTGTCGTAGGGCTTGGGCAGGGCTTTCCTTATCCTTTTATATATGGTCCGCATGCCTTTCTCCGTAAATTCCTGTGCGGCAAAGCTCCCGTCAACGGTTATGACCAGTGTCCTTGCCGTGTCGTCAAAGGCGTTCCCGAGTATTCTCGTGCCAAGTGCAAGCTCCTGTCCGTGCGGTTTGTAGTTTGCAAAGTATTCGGTTATCCTTGCTGCAGCCCTCTGTTCCATGGCGGGCGACTGCGCTTTGGCACAGGCCAGCAGCCCCGTTGCGGCAATCAGGCATAGGAGTCTTTTCATCAGGGATGCCTCTCTTTACAATTCGCCGACGGTGAATTTCTCCGGCTTTCTGCCTTGGAAATCCTTGAAATACAGCTTTATTTCGCGCATCTGTGCCTCGATGTCGCCGTTCGGAACGATGGTTTTCGTGCACTGTATGCGCTTCTTCTTGTAGTCAACCCCATAGAGCAGTATGGGCAGTTGGGCCTTCAGTGCGATGTAATAGAACCCTTTTTTCCACTCGGGGTTCAATGAGCGCGTGCCTTCCGGCGTTATGCACAGGCGGAACGTGGCCGACTGCCTTGCCGTCTCGGCCAGATTGTCTGTCATGCTCGTGTGTTTCGACCTCCATACTGGTATGCCTCCCAACCGTTTGAACAGGCTTTTCAGCGGCCAGACGAACCATTCCTTCTTTATAAGGAAATTGCATGTCAGTCCTTCCGCGCCCGAATAGAGCTGCCCAAGGGCAAAGTCCCAGTTGCTCGTGTGGGGGGCTAAGCATATTATGTACTTGTTCGGGTGAGGTTCAGTCACCTCTTTCTTCCATCCGAGCCGTTTGTATAACAGCCAAAAACAGAAAGATTTCCACATTGTCGTTGTCGGTATAGTGTTGGTTAAGGGTGGGGTTCTGAAGTCCGCGCATCCGTGTTCCGGCGCTGTTCTTGGCTGCATTCCGCAGACGTACAGGGCTGTAATGCCGGATTACTGCCGTCAGCAGGTGGCGGGATGGTTGCGGAACGGGCAGGAAACCGGGCGGACCGCACCCCTTGATGTTAGCCTTTTTGTTGTGTAAGCGGTTTGTTTTGCGGCGCTGTTCAGCCTATATTGTTTATCTGGTCGATGATTTCGCTGACAGAAGCCATGAACTTGTCCTTCACATCCTTGAAATATATCTTCGGTTTCAGCCCCGGTTCGCAGTGCGACATGCGGCTTATGTACTCCTGTTCCACCTTGATGATGGAGTGCAGCATGGCCTCCACGTCCTTGTCTTCGGGCTTTGCGTAGAGCGAAGCGGCTATGCACTCGGCCCAAAGCTCCGTGCAAATCTTGTGAATGTACCGTTTTGTAGCTCTTCTGTTGGTCATAGTGACAGTCTCCTTTCTGTTTTTCAGATTTATTACGTTAGGTCAAAGATACGGAAAATATTCGATATGGTGCCAAAACGCCCCGATTATTTTTGCGGAAAGAGGCGAAAGGGATTCGCAAACGCCCCGTTTGCAGTGGCCGAACGGCCTGTTTGCGATGCGTAAATGCCGTGTTTGCGATGCGTAAATGCCCCCTTTGCGGTGGCCAAATGCCCGGTTTGCGGTTTGCAGGCGGCCTGACAGTATCCCCGGCGGCGGGGGTTCGGGCCCGCCGGGCGGCCTCTGCACGCCTCTGTATCATTGGAAAAAAACATTAAACGGCCTGATTTTGACTCTCCCACGCTCTTGTTTTAGGCCATATTTTAGTATTTTTGCAGTCAAAACAGTAATGGATTGTTTAATTTAATGTAGTAATAAACCACTTTATTATGGAACAAAGCGCGTTGCAGGCGGCACGTATGGCTTACCAGCCGAAGCTGCCTAAGGCTCTCAGAGGGTCGGTTAAGGTGAAGGAGGGCGCTCCGACACAGAGTGTAGATAACCAGGATGAAATCAAAAAGCTGTTCCCCAACACCTACGGAATGCCCATCATAGAGTTCGTGCCGGGCGAGGTTTCGGGCAGCGAACCGATGAATGTCGGTGTGATACTCAGCGGTGGACAGGCCCCAGGAGGCCACAATGTAATCACCGGACTGTTCGATCAGCTGAAGAAACTCAACCCTGCAAACCGCCTGTTCGGCTTCATTCTCGGCCCCGGAGGCCTCGTTGACCACAACTACATGGAGCTTACGGCCGACAAAATCGACGAGTACCGCAACACAGGCGGCTTCGACATCATCGGTTCGGGGCGCACCAAGCTGGAGAAAGTGGAGCAGTTCGAGAAAGGATTGGAGATAATCCGCGAGCTTAACATCAAGGCTGTCGTCATAATAGGCGGCGACGACTCCAACACAAACGCCTGCGTACTGGCTGAATACTACGCCGCCAAGAACTACGGAGTGCAGGTGATAGGATGCCCCAAGACCATAGACGGCGACCTGAAGAACGCACAAATAGAGACTTCCTTCGGCTTTGACACAGCGACAAAGACCTATTCGGAACTCATAGGCAATATAGAACGCGACTGCAACTCGGCACGCAAGTACTGGCATTTCATCAAGGTAATGGGAAGAAGCGCCAGCCACATCGCGCTGGAGTGCGCACTCCAGTGCCAGCCCAACGTCTGTCTCATCTCGGAAGAGGCCGAGTCAAAGGACATGACCCTCAACCAGATAGTCGAATACCTTTGCTCTGTGATTGCAGAGCGTGCAGCTGCCGGCATGAACTACGGAACTGTGATTGTGCCCGAGGGACTTATCGAGTTCATCCCGGCTCTCGGACGCCTTATCCGCGAGCTTGACGACCTGCTGGCCGCCCACGGGGCAGACTACAAGAACCTTGAGAAGGACGCACAGCGGCAATATATACTCTCACACCTGTCGGCTGAGAATGCGGCAACCTTTGAGACACTGCCGGAAGGCGTTGCCCGACAGCTCTCACTCGACCGTGATCCGCACGGGAACGTGCAGGTTTCGCTCATCGAAACCGAGAAGTTGCTCTCCGATATGTGCGAGGCCAGGCTCGAAGAATGGGCGAAAGAAGGCAAGTATGTCGGCAAGTTCGCCGCACAACACCACTTCTTCGGATACGAAGGCCGTTGCGCTGCACCTTCAAACTTCGACTCTGACTACTGCTACGCCTTGGGTACGAGTGCCGTTCAGCTCATTGCCAACGGCAAGACCGGCTATATGGCCATCGTGAAGAACACCACCGCACCTGCCGAAGAGTGGGTTGCCGGCGGCGTACCCATCACTATGATGATGAATATCGAACGCCGCAACGGTGAAATGAAGCCCGTTATCCGCAAGGCACTCGTCGATTTGGACGGCAAACCCTTCCGTGCTTTTGCTGCCCAACGCGGCCGTTGGGCAAAGGAAACGGCCTACATCTATCCGGGACCGATACAGTATTGGGGCCCGTCTGCGGTGTGTGACTGTCCTACAAAGACACTTGAGCTTGAGCAGTCGGCCGAATAAACGGCGCAAACGAGCCTCCTCCCACGGGAGGGGGCTTGTTTTGCGTATGCTCCATGCCCTTCCCGGATGGGCGTGGTGGGCAGGCGGCTTGTGCGCCCTGCTCGTTTACGCGGCGTTGTTCAACTACTTTTTCGTCGAACCGTTCGGCTTTCGGTGGCGCGCCCTGTACGGTGACGCTTCCTATCCGGAGGGTTACGAGATACATGGCATCGACATAAGCCACCATCAGGGCAGGATAGACTGGGACAAGCTGCGGACTAACGGGCTAATCGACAAGTGGCCGGTGCGTTTCGTGATGATTAAGGCCACGGAAGGGGCCAGCAATATAGACAGCAACTTTGCATATAACTTCTATAATGCGCGCGAATACGGTTTCATACGCGGCGCCTATCACTTCTGGAGCACGCGCTCTACGGGCAGGGCACAGGCCGAACACTTCATCCGTAACGTCGATTTGGAGGAGGGAGACCTGCCTCCCGTGCTCGACGTGGAGCACAAGGCGAAGGACCAAAGCCCCGATGACTTCAAGCAAAGCGTGCTCACGTGGCTGCGGATAGTGGAGAAACAGTACGGGGTGAAGCCGATAATCTATACTTACTACAAGTTTAAGACAGCCTATCTGGGCGACTCCGTGTTCAACGACTACCCGTATTGGATAGCCCACTACTATGTTGACAAGGTGGAATACAAGGGGAAATGGAAGTTCTGGCAGCACACTGACTGCGGCAGGTTGCCGGGTATCAGGGGCTATGTGGACTTCAACATATACAACGGGAGCTACTATGACCTGCGCAAGCTGACCATCGGCCGACGCGAACAGACGGGTGAGGACGCCTATCCCGATTAGCCTTGCCGGCGCCAGCCCGCTCTGCGAGTGGCAAACCGTGGAGATGCAGTGGCAAACCGTGGAGATATAGTGGCAATCTGTGGGGACGCAAACGACAAACCGCCGGGTTACGACCAGTAATCCGGCGGTTTGGCTATCATAAACAGGCCGTTTGCGACTCGTAACCCGGCGGTTTGCGTGGCAGGCTCCGGCCGTTTTCGTGGCAAACCCCGGCGGTTTGTCAACGGAGACGGTATCCTTTATTCTTCTGTTATGCCGGCCTGCAGCCACTGGCCGGCCATTGCGGCAACGTCTTTGCGCGCGGTTTCATCGTCAACTTCATACTCTTCGGTGAGCAGGCGCACCAGCTTTTCGTTGTCAAACGGCTCGTCGCCGACGGCACTCCACAGGTAAGCCGCCGTTTCGTTCATGCTTATGATCTTGCTGAAGTCGATATTCTCTATGCCTTCGGCCACGATAATGTTCTCACCGCAAATGTTTCGCAGGTTAAATCCTTTCTTTTTCTTCATATTATATGGTTGTCTTGTTTTGAAAGCGGTTCATTTGCTGCCGCTGTTCCGCACGGACAGGTGTCTGTAGGCGAACAGAAGGTAGCGGCGGATGGGGTAGAGGCGGGTCCATACTGCCGAGTATATGCGCCATTTCGGTGCGCTTACGCTGTCGAGAACGGTGCTTCCCTTGCGGTAAAAGCCCAGGGCTTTGGCCTTTATGTCGCTGCGTTGGCAGTGCTCGCAGGCCAGATTGCCGTCGCCAAGCAGCGTTACGCTGTCGCCGTCAAGCCCGACTATGCGGTGCAGGGCATACCTTTTGGGGGCTATTTCGGCCAGTACCACGTCGCCTGTGGCTACGGTTTCCGCCGCCGAAAGCAGCGCTTTGTCGCGCCTGTCCTCAAGAAACGGGCGCATACTGTAGCCCCTTAGGGGCAGCGTGACGGTGTGTCCCTCGCCGATAATGGCCAGTATTTCGGGTATAAGCAGGGCGTTGGCCACGCTTATCTTGCTTGTCCTGATATTGTCTTGTGGCATAATTCGGCGGCTTCCCGGTCGGGCAGGCAGTGTAAAGTGTATATGGGGACGGTCTCAATGAGGGCGGTTATGGTGTCCAGAAGGTTGTTGTAGATGGCGGAATCCCACTTCATGGACGAGCAGGAGGGCAGGATTGAGGCGAAAGCCTGTACCGGTTGGAGCCGCTCGATGCTGTTCTTTTGGGCGCGGTCTATCCTTGTCAGTGCGCCCAAGGGGAACTTCACGTTGCGGTAACACGGAGTCTTGCCGCTCCAGGGCGACCCGTAAAGCACGGCTTCGCGCCCGTTCATGCGTATTATGGGGTTGTCATCGTTCACGAGTTCCGTGCCTTCAATGCAGCTTAGCCACAGGTTTGAGTGGGTGCTCTTGCCCGTTCCGCTCTTGGCAATGAACGGGTAGGCGCAGCCGCCGTGCGCCACGCATGACGCATGCATAAGGATTGTGGAGTGTTTGCTGGCCGCAAAGGCGAACACAAGCATGAGTGCGTTATTCAACCCGAACTGTTTCATGGAGCGGGTGCCGTTGAGGGCACACGCGCATCGGGCAAATGCGGCGTCTGTCTGCAACAGACAGCAACTGCCGCCGTGCAGGTCTTTGATGACAAACTGGTAGCCTCCGTTGCCCAGACGGTGCACTGCGGTGTCGCCGTTGCCCGTGTCGAACGTCCTTACCGGCTCGTATTCGCGCACGGGTTGCAGCCTTTCGTGCACTGTAAGCGTGAAAAGCAGGTCGTCTCCGGCCTCTCCGTCAACCGCAAACGGCCTGAGTGAAGGCAGCAGATCTATGCCATAGCCGCGGTTTCCCGTGCGGTTGTCTTGACAATCCGCACTGTTGTCGGAACAGCCCGTGCGGTTGTCAGAGCTGTCCGTGAACTTTATGAGCAGATTGTGGTCTGCCACGCGGAACAAATGGGAGCTTTCCATGGTCACATCCGCGGCTTTTCGGGCGGCATCCCGCCGTTCCCCGGTTGCATCCCGCCGTTCCCTTGTGGCATCCCGGCTCTTTCCGTCTTCTTGCGGTCGGGTTTCTTGGTCTTTTCCGGCTTTTGGGCTTCCGTCTCGCTTTCGGTTATGAAGCTCATGTCGATGCCTTTGAACCGGAAATCGCCGGAGTTGATGTTGCGGACGTCGTACTTTGTGCGGCTGTTTGCCGCAGTATATTGCTTTTTCAGCTTGAGATAGTCCTTCTCGACCGCGCTTCTGTTCTTGCCGAAGAACACGATGCACGTCCTGTTTGGCATGGAAAGTTCCTGCGAAAGGTGGTTTTTCAGTTGCAGAGAGTAGTTGTCGCGTCCGAGAAGGAAGTTGGTTTTGGTGTCTATCCATGCGCTGTCCACCGGCTGAACGTCGGTGAAATAGACCACGGAGTCGGTGAATGATGCTGAAATACCGAACATGTACATCTTCGGGACCATCTTTGCTTTGCCTTGAACCTGTGTGTTTGTGAGAGCCAGGGCCATGATTGCGGCGCAGACGGCGTACTTTATTGGTTTCATTGTGGTTGGTTTGTTTCCTGTTGTTGAGTGTTTTTTGTCCGTTGGCGGTGTGTTTGTCGTCCGTGTCTATTGCCCTAAGTATGACTTGAGCATCTTGTTTTTGGTGCTGTTGCGCAGCCTTCTTATGGCTTTCTCCTTGATTTGCCTCACTCTTTCGCGCGTCAGGCCGTACTTTACCCCTATCTCTTCGAGTGTCATCTCTGGCTGGTTTATGCCGAAGAAGGCCTCTATGACGCTGCGCTCCCGTTCGTTCAGCACGTTCAGGGCGTTGGCTATTTCGGTGCGGAGCGACTCCATGACGAGTGTCTTGTCGGCCATTGGCGAGTCGTTGTTGACGAGTACGTCGAGCAGACTGCTGTCGTCGCCGTCGGCAAAGGGTGTGTCAACGGAGACGTGGCGTGTGTTTACCTTCATGGCGTCGTCTATTTTGTCTTGCGGAAGGTCCACTTTCTCCGATATTTCGTCGAGTGACGGCCGCCGTTCGTTCTCTTGCTCGAACTTGTTGACCATCTTGTTGATCTTGTTCACCGACCCTACCTGGTTGAGCGGCAGCCTTACGATGCGGCTCTGCTCGGCTATTGCCTGCAGTATGCTCTGTCTTATCCACCATACGGCATAGGATATGAACTTGAAGCCGCGCGTTTCGTCGAACTTCTCGGCGGCTTTTATCAGCCCTACGTTGCCCTCGTTGATGAGATCCGGCAGGCTCAGCCCCTGGTTCTGGTACTGTTTTGCCACGGAAACGACAAACCTGAGATTAGCCTTGGTCAGCCTTTCGAGGGCTTTGCGGTCGCCTTTCCTTATTCTCTGGGCGAGTTCCACCTCCTCTTCGACCGTGACAAGCTCTTCTTTCCCTATCTCTTGGAGGTATTTGTCAAGCGATGCGCTCTCCCGATTGGTGATTGACTTGATGATTTTCAGCTGTCTCATGTGTTCAGGTTTAGGGGTAACACTTGCAAAGTTAAATGATTTATTCTGTAATCCCAAGCGTTTGTTTCCAAAAACTTGGCGGTCTGTGCCGGTGCGGCGCCTGATTTTGGGTAAGGCCCGGCCGTTGTCGCGCAGCAACCCTGCCGTTTGCTCCCCGCAGACCGGGCATTTGCGATGCGTAAACCGCCCGTTTGCAACCCGCAAGCGGCCTGTTTGTGACCCGCAAGCAGGCTGGTTGCTGAACCGGCTGGCCGCCAGGCGGTTGCAACGAGGCGCTTTTGCCTGCGGAAAAGGCCGCTCCGCAGGGCGTTTCCGGGGCTGCCGGCACGGGCTGGTGCGGCAATAATTATCGGCAAAAACTTGTGTAATCCGCAATTTCTTCGCAACTTTGCATTTGTTATGCCTTTCCCTATACAAATAGACATACTGAATTTCATATTCAAAGGGATGCTTATCGGGATGATAGCGTCGGCGCCTATGGGTCCCGTAGGCGTGCTTTGCGTGCAGCGAACGCTGAACAAGGGCCGCTGGTATGGATTCGTTACGGGCGTGGGGGCTTCGTTGAGCGACATAATCTATGCGGGTATCGCCGGCTTTGGCATGGGTTACGTCATGGATTTCATCAATGACAAGCAGAACAGCTTTTACCTTCAGATAGCCGGATGCCTCATGTTGCTTGGCTTCGGGCTGTACACTTACCGCACAGACCCCACGAAAAACATCCACAAGTCGGGCGGAGGCCGCGGCACACTGGTGCACAACGGGGTGACAGCGTTCCTCGTGACGTTCTCAAACCCGCTCATCATCTTCCTCTTCCTGGCGCTCTACGCCCAGTTTGCGTTCGTGTTGCCCAACCATTCGTTCGAGATGTTCGTCGGTTTCCTTAGCATTGTCGCCGGCGCAATGCTGTGGTGGTTCGGCCTGACGTGGCTCGTTGACAAGATAAGGGGCAAGTTTGACACCAACGGGATAAAGATTATCAACCAGATAATAGGCGCAGTAGTGATAATAGGTTCGGTCATTGTGCTGTTCGGAACGCTGACCAATCTCTATAGATTCTTCTGATTATGTTTGTAGCAGCTGAACTCAGAAAGAAGAACATAGCCGAATATCTGCTGTATATGTGGCAGGTGGAGGACACGATACGCGCCTTCGGCTGCTCCCTGTCGCGGATTAGGCGCGAGTATATCGACAAGTTCGACTACACGGACGAGCAGAAAGAGGACGAAACCGACTGGTTTGGCTACCTTATAAAGATGATGAACCAGGAGGGATGCCGCGAGAAAGGACACCTGCAGATAAACTCTGTGACCCTCCAACAGCTCTCCGAGCTTCACGAACAGCTCGTCCGCAGCGCGAAATACCCCTTCTACACGTCGGAATACTATAAGGTTCTGCCCTATATAGTGGAGCTTCGCAACCGCGGGGCGGACAAGGAGGAGGACGAAATAGAGACTTGCTTCAACTCACTCTATGGGGTTATGATGCTCAGGTTGCGCCAAAAGGAGATAACACCGGACACTCTGCACGCGATAAAGGAAATCTCCACGCTCGTGGGGATGCTGAGCGACTACTACAAAAAGGACAAGGAAGAGCCGCTGGAGTTCGGGTGACGGCCGCCGGGAGTGTGGTCCGGGACGCTGTCACGTGCCCTGCGCCCTTGCGTCCGGGCGTGACACGGCAGGGAAACAGCGCATGGGGTAGGGCGGAAACGCCGGTTTGACAACAAGGAAACGACAGGAAAAACAAAACATACAGTGCAATGAATATACTTGTAACGGGCTGTAACGGCCAGTTGGGAAACGAGATGCAACTGCTGGAAGCCCGATTTCCGCAGCATACATATTATAATACGGATGTGCAGGAGCTTGACATCTGCGACCAAAAGGCCGTGGCGGACTATGTAACCCGGCATGAAATAGACGGTATAGTCAACTGTGCCGCCTATACGGCGGTGGACAAGGCGGAGGAAAACGTGCAGCTTTGCACCCGTCTCAACACCGTTGCCCCCGGCTATCTGGCCGCTGCGGTGGAACAGCGGGGCGGTTGGATGGTGCAAATATCCACGGACTATGTCTTTGACGGCACCAGCCACACTCCCTATGTGGAGACTGACCCCACCTCACCGGCCAGTGTGTATGGCAGAACCAAGCTGGACGGCGAGCTTGAAGCGGCCAAGCGCTGCAGGCGTCTCATGGTGATACGCACCGCATGGCTGTACAGTACGTTCGGAAACAACTTCGTCAAGACCATGCTACGCCTTGGGAAAGAGAAGCCGGAGCTGGGGGTTATATTCGACCAGATAGGCTCTCCCACCTACGCGCGTGACCTTGCCGCTGCAATAATGGCCGCCATAGACAAGGGAATAGTGCCCGGCGTGTACCATTTCTCCAACGAAGGCGTCATCAGCTGGTACGATTTCACCAAGGCAATCCACCGTATAGCCGGCATAACCGGCTGTCACGTGAAGCCTCTGCACACCGCCGAGTATCCCACACCCGCCCATCGGCCGGCATACAGCGTGCTCGACAAGACCAAGATAAAGCAGACCTACGGCATAGAAATACCCTACTGGGAGGAGTCACTGGAGGAGTGCGTGAGGGAGTTGACGGCAGCGGGCGCATGAAACCCGGACGTTTCCAGTCCGTAACCCGGCGGTTTACGGGTGCTGAACGGGCTGTTTGCGGGTCGTAACCCGGCGGTTTGTCATCCAAAACTTGGGCGTTTTCGCCAGACAAAAAGCAGTGTAATGAAAACCAGACGGTTGCACAGCTTCTGCAACCCAAAGGTTTAAGAAAGAAAAATGGACAACGAAATAGAAAGAAGGCGAACCTTCGCCATCATATCGCACCCTGACGCAGGTAAGACAACGCTGACCGAGAAGTTCCTACTCTTCGGCGGACAGATACAAGTGGCAGGGGCTGTGAAGAGCAACAAGATAAGAAAGACCGCGACATCCGACTGGATGGACATAGAAAAGCAGCGCGGCATATCCGTATCCACCTCGGTCATGGAGTTCGACTACGAGGGTTACAAGGTGAATATACTCGACACACCGGGCCACCAGGACTTTGCGGAGGACACATACCGCACACTTACGGCAGTTGACTCGGCCATTATCGTGGTTGACGGGGCCAAGGGAGTGGAGACACAGACCCGGAAACTGATGGCAGTGTGCCGTATGCGCAACACGCCGGTTATAGTTTTCATAAACAAGATGGACCGTGAGGGGCGCGATCCGTTCGACTTGCTCGACGAATTGGAGCAGGAACTGGAGATAAAGGTGCGCCCCTTGAGCTGGCCAATCAACCAGGGAGCACGCTTCAAGGGCGTATATAACATATACGAACACAAGCTTGACCTCTTCACACCCGACAAGCAACGGGTGACGGAAAAGGTGGAAGTGGATGTGAACAGCCCCGAACTCGACTCTCATGTCGGCGCTTCGGATGCCGCAAAGCTGCGGGATGACCTCGAACTGGTGGACGGTGTCTATCCGGAATTTGACGTTTCGGCCTACCGTAATGCCGAGGTTGCACCCGTTTTCTTCGGCTCTGCGCTCAACAATTTCGGCGTTCAGGAACTGCTGAACTGCTTTGTTGAGATAGCTCCAAGCCCGCGTTCCACCAAGGCGGAGGAGCGTTTGGTGAGTCCGAACGAGCCGAAATTCACCGGTTTCATATTCAAAATCACTGCGAATATCGACCCTAACCACCGCTCATGCATCGCCTTTTGCAAGGTGTGCAGCGGCAAATTCGTGCGCAACCAGCCCTATCTTCATGTGCGTCTGGGCAAGACAGTGCGCTTTTCTTCGCCCACGCAGTTCATGGCTCAAAGGAAAAGCACCATCGAAGAGGCCTTTCCCGGTGACATAGTGGGCTTGCCGGACAACGGAATCTTCAAGATTGGCGACACTATCACCGAGGGTGAGCAGTTGCATTTCCGCGGTTTGCCGAGCTTTTCTCCCGAGATGTTCAAGTATATAGAGAACGCTGACCCGATGAAATCAAAGCAGTTGCAGAAGGGAATCGACCAGCTTATGGACGAAGGAGTGGCGCAATTGTTCGTCAATCAGTTCAACGGACGCAAGATAATCGGCACGGTCGGACAGCTTCAGTTTGAGGTTATCCAGTACAGACTGGAGAACGAATACAGCGCAAAGTGCCGTTGGGAACCCGTACACCTGTACAAAGCCTGCTGGATAGAGAGCGATGACGCGGCGGAACTGGAGAGTTTCAAGAAGCGCAAGTACCAGTATATGGCCAAGGACAAGGACGGTCGCGACGTGTTTCTTGCCGACAGCGGCTACGTATTGAGCATGGCTCAGGAGGATTTCAAGGGCATTAAGTTCCATTTCACAAGCGAGTTTTAACAAGCTACTATAAGGATTATGACCGTAAAAGAAGACATTGCCAACGCCATAGAGGCCATGCGCAAGGGCGGAGTGATACTCTATCCCACCGATACCGTGTGGGGTATAGGGTGCGATGCGACCAATGCCGAGGCTGTGGCCAGGGTTTACAATATAAAGAAGCGCGAGGACAGCAAGGCAATGATATGCCTTGTGGATAGCGATGCGCGCCTTCAGCGGTATGTACGCACCGTTCCGAACGTTGCGTGGGACTTGCTTGACTGTGTTGACAAGCCGACTACCGTCATTCTGGACGGGGCTATAAACCTTGCAGAAAACCTTGTTGCCGAGGACGGAAGCGTGGCTTTGCGCATCACAAAGGAGCCTTTCTCAAAGGAACTGTGCTACCGCTTCCAGAAAGCCATCGTATCCACGTCGGCAAACATATCGGGCGAGCCGGCTGCACAGAACTATTGCGACATCTCACCCGAACTGTTGGAGGCCGTGGACTATGTGTGTTGGACAAGAAGGCAGGAACACAAGCCCCACAAACCGTCGAGTATCATACGTCTTGGGATGGACGGTGAGGTGAAAATCATAAGGAAATAAGTCGAAGGCAAAGCGCAAAAGAGGTGCAATCCTGCGGTTTTCAAACGGCATCGTAATGGATTGATTTGAAGAGACATACGGATTTCGGTAAACAAACCGCCGGTTTTGGCTCCTTAAACGGTGCATTTACGGGCTGTAAACGGTCGGTTTGGCAACCGTAAACCGCCGGGTTTTGGACAACACCTCTACGGGTTTTGAGCGGAAGCGATACTGGAGAGGGGCGAAGACCTTATATATAATTAGGTGAAAAGCTGTATATAGTGAGGAGAAATACTGTATATAAAGAAGAGAAACGGTACTGAAATGAAGCAAATGACGGCGGATAGCGACAGCCAGACGCTGTTTCAACGGGTGTTGGAATGGCGCAAGGAGCACGTCAGCGACAGGATGTTCATCTTGTCACTGGCCTTTGCTGTGGGCTTCTTTGCCGCAGTTGCCGCCTTTGTCCTGCACAGTCTCATCAACGAGATAGTCGCCTTGCTCACCAGTTCCTTTGACTCTGCCAATGCCAACTGGCTGTATTTGGTCTATCCGGTGGTCGGTATTTACCTCACATCCCTGTTTGTCCGCTATGTTGTAAAGGACAATATCAGTCACGGAATCACCCGGATACTGTATGCAATAAGCAGCAAGCGCAGCCGTTTGCGGGGACATAACTGCTGGTCATCGGTCATTGCTTCGGCAATAACCATCGGTTTCGGAGGCTCCGTCGGTGCAGAGGCGCCTATCGTGCTGACGGGTTCCGCCATCGGATCGAACCTCGGAAAGCTGTTCAAGATGGACAACAAGACCCTTATGCTGCTCGTCGGCTGTGGTGCGGCGGGCGCTATAGCGGGCATATTCAAGGCACCTATAGCCGGCCTCGTGTTCACTCTTGAGGTGCTGATGATAGACTTGACCATGGCATCCCTGCTCCCCATACTCGTGTCGAGCGTCACTGCCACCTGTTTCACCTACATTTTCAGCGGCTCGACCGCCCTTTTCACGTTCCATCTCGACAGCGACTGGAACGTGGAGCGCGTACCTGCGGGCATAATGCTGGGCATTGTCTGCGGCTTGGTGAGCCTGTACTTCATACGGATGATGACCGTTTGCGAGGATATGTTTGCCCGTTTCAAGGACAAACCCTATGTGAAACTGCTCATAGGCGGTGCCATTCTGAGTCTTCTCATATTCCTTTTCCCTGCACTGTTCGGCGAGGGATACGGCGCAGTCAACCTTTTGTTAGGCGGAAAGAGCCAGGCTGACTGGGACTTGATGCTCAATAACTCCCTCTTTTCCGGCCACAGCAACCTCCTAATCCTTTACGTTGCGCTCGTATTGCTTACCAAAGTGTTTGCCACATCGGCCACTAACGGCGGCGGAGGGTGCGGTGGAACGTTTGCGCCGAGCCTGTTTGTGGGTTGTTTCGGCGGCTTTCTTTTCGCGCGTCTGTGGAATATGTACCAGATAGGCGTGTATGTTCCCGAGAAGAACTTTGCCCTTCTCGGCATGGCAGGGGTCATGTCGGGAGTGATGCATGCGCCGCTTACGGGTGTTTTCCTTATCGCTGAGATAACGGGAGGCTACAATCTGCTCATGCCGTTGATGATAGTTAGCGTGTGCTCATACCTCACTATCATAGTGTTTGAGCCGCACAGCATATACGGAATGCGCCTTGCCAAGCAGGGGAAACTTATCACTCACCACAAGGATAACGCCATTCTGACGCTGATGAGCCTTGACAGTGTGATTGAAAAGGACTACAGTCCCGTGTCGCCGGACATGGAGTTGGGCAAGATAGTCAACAAGATAAGCCGCAGCCGCAACAGCTTTCTGCCCGTTCTCGACCAGGCTGGCAATCTTCTGGGCGAGATTGACGTGAGGAAAATACGCCATGTGATGTTCCGAACCGAGCTGTACCGCTACTTCAAAGCCAGCCAGCTGATGACCCAACCTGCCGCCACGCTGCGCGAAGGCGACCCGATGGTTGAGGTGATGAGGCTCTTTGACACCACGAGAGCCGACTGGTTGCCGGTGCTGGACGGCGAGAACCACCTGAAAGGCTATATCTCCAGGCAGCGTGTCTATGGCATGTACCGCAAGATGGTGGCCGACATGAGCGAGGAGTAGGGGCGGGTCCTGCATCGTAAACCGCCGGGTTACGGCCCGTAAACGGCCTGTTTGTGAAGCCTGGACATACGGGTTTTGCACCGCAAACGGGCGGGTTATTCTGAGAAACAGGCATAAACAACAATACGGAATGGACAAGAAAGACTTGAGAATAGTGTTTATGGGCACGCCCGACTTTGCCGTGGCTACCCTGAAGGCATTGGTTGACAATGGCTACAACGTCGTTGCCGTGGTGACACAGCCCGACAAACCGGTGGGAAGGCACGGCAGTGTGCTCCAGCCATCGGCGGTCAAGCGGTACGCACAGGCCGCCGGGCTGCCCGTGTTGCAGCCGGTCAGGATGAAAGACCCGGCCTTTGTCGGGGAGCTTAGAGCCTGCAACGCCAACCTGCAGGTGGTGGTTGCGTTCCGTATGCTGCCCGAAATCGTGTGGGCAATGCCCGAGTTCGGCACGTTCAACGTCCATGCCGCGCTGCTTCCGCAGTACCGCGGCGCTGCGCCAATCAACTGGGCGGTAATCAACGGCGAGGCACTTACGGGTGTCACAACGTTCTTTCTCGACAGGAATATCGACACCGGGCGCATCATAATGCAGCTGCCTTTTGACATCAAGCCGGACTTTGACGCAGGCAATGTGTATGACGGACTGATGGAACTCGGTGCGGTAATATGCCTCAAAACCTTGGAAAAGATAGTGGAAAGCGGCGGACGGCCGGAGACAATGCCGCAGGAAAAGCTCATTGAAACGGGCACTGAGCTGCACGCCGCGCCCAAGATATTCAAGGAAACCTGCCGGATTGACTGGAGCAAACCGGCTGTCAGCATACACAATTTCGTGCGCGGACTGAGTCCGATGCCCGGTGCCTGGACCACCATAGTGGCCCCTGACGGCAGGGAAACGGTGCTCAAGGTGTTCAAGACCGGACTGTCCGGCGGCAGGGAAGCGGCACTCGCGGGCGCGATAACCGTCACCGGCAAGTCGCTGGGAGCCGTTACGGGCGACGGAAGCGTGCTGCTTCTGTCCGAAGTACAGCTGGCCGGCAAGAAGCGGATGGCCGCCCGCGACTTCCTTAACGGCATGAAAGACGCGGAAAGCTGTACGTTGAAATAAAAGCGGCGCACACATAATAAAAAGGCAAGCCTGCCGTTTTGATAAGTAAAGCGACCAAACAGCAACTGCCTATGGATTATTTTACAACCGAAGGAGCACAACCCAGCAAGATGACCTTGGAACTTATACGCCAGATAGCCCGCACCTACAGGGTGGAAAGGGGCAAGGACGGAACGCTGACGGAACTGTTCGTTAATTAGAAACCATGACTATAGTCTCGCCATCACTGCTTGCTGCCGACTTCCTGAACCTCGGTAGCGAGATTGAAATGATTAACCGGAGTGAAGCAGAGTGGCTTCATCTCGATGTTATGGACGGTGTTTTCGTGCCGAATATATCGTTCGGGTTTCCCGTAATCGAGGCGGTTGCCAGGACCTGCACCAAGGGTCTTGACGTGCATTACATGACTCTGCACCCCGAAACCTATGTGGAACAGACCGCCAAGTTGGGCGCTATGATGATGAATGTGCACTATGAAGCCTGCGTACACCTGCACCGCACGGTTCAGGAAATCCACGGTGCCGGCATGAAAGCGGGTGTCACGCTCAATCCGAGCACACCGGTTTCGGTGCTTGAAGACATCATCGGCGACGTTGACATGGTGCTTCTGATGAGCGTCAACCCCGGCTTCGGCGGCCAGGAGTTCATATCCAACACGCTTGACAAGGTGCGCCGCTTGCGCAAAATGATAGAGTTGAGCGGCTCAAGGGCGCTGATAGAGGTTGACGGAGGCGTGAAAGCATCTACAGCAGCACCGCTTGTCGAGGCCGGAGCCGACGTTCTCGTGAGCGGAAGCTACGTGTTCGGCAACGAAAACCCGGAGAAAATCATCAGCGAACTGCACCGCCTTTAATTGCGAGCACTGCGGTCTTTTGCCGCAAAGGGGGTGTGTCAAAACCCTGAATTATAAAAAACAAGCCTCGCTGTATGCCGATACAAAGCCATACAGCGAGGCTTTATTTTTTCATTCAAAAGTAGAATTATAATGGCAA
>CAVAPI010000039.1:0-18744 GCA_963590445.1 Lachnospiraceae bacterium
GCCAGCTCTTTCTTTACCGAGGCCGAAGCCTTGTCAAGCTCCACTATGCGTATTGCGGCTGTCTTTTCGCCGGCAGCCACGGCCTTGCGTCCCGTCACGGTCTCCATGTCTTCGGCAAACATGGCTATGGCGGTGGCCACCACCGGCTCTGCCTTTTTCGGAGCACTGTATGTCACGGCCTTTGTGCCGTCATACCACACCACGTCTGCCGCCTTTGCCACATCCATGCGGGGCGCAACGGCCAGCAATATTGCCGCTACGGCAACTGTTCTCTTTCTGTTTCTGGTTGTATTCATATTCTTTTCAGTTATTGTTTCCGCCTGTTTGGCGTCTGTCCCCATTGTTTTATAGTCGCATTATAATCGGTTCAGCAGCTGTTTCTGTCTGCAAAAATAGGCGGTAACGGCTCCCTTATACTTGTATTTTTGTTCAAAAAGTAGTGGAATTGTACCGTTTCGCACGGAAAAACGTGATTTTTAACCGAACTTATTTGGACATAACGTGACAAAACCATATATTTGCACGCAGCAATCCATACTACTACAGTCTAAAAAACAAACGGCAAAGCTCCACAAAACAGCCGGACGGACACTGGAAATCCGGGCAGGAGCACACCGAAAACAAATCGCGAAACGCTGAAAAACAATGACGATGAGGGACAAGACAACGGCCATTTTGCCCGTTGTATGGCGCATTAGCCATGCGGAAACCCCATGGGGGGGGGTAAAAACAGCTGACATTCCTGGTGTCAGACAGCCTCTTTGTGCCTCCATCCCTACCCTCCTCCGCAACAAACCCACGGGTTTTCTGCCACAACCCTCACCCTTACGGTCACAACTCCCCGACTTGGGGGTCGTAAACCGTGCCTTCATTTCCCTATACCTTATTATATATAGCACAGCCGCAGCTATATGCGCCGCAGCAGCTGTATGCACAAGCACAGCCGCAACCCTCCGTTGCGGCCAACACCCCATTCCCGTCCCGTCACTCTGCGGAACGGGCAGCCAATCGTGCACATTAAAGAACTGTATCTATTAACTATAAAAACAAAAAAATGAAGAGAAATCTACTAAGAACAGCCCTTGCGATTATCGCTATTCTCGTTGGGGCAGTGCAGACGGCGTGGGCAGGTACCATGACTTACACCTTTACAACCCTTACCGGTACATTTGCAATTGGGTCTGACTCTTATGCAGCGGCCAATGGCACCAAAGTTTATCAAGCAACAAACCCAGAGTTCAACGGTATCTTTTATTTCAGCGCATGTACAGGAAGCGATAACAAGAACACAGGCTGGTGGTATAGAGGTACTGACTACGGAGTAAACTGGAACGCCGCGGCATCTGCTGCTAAATCGACAATGTCGGTGAAGGGGCTACAGGCCGGTGACAAGGTCTCTTTCACCCTTTACAACGGTTCACTCACATTGCTGAGTGACAATGTAGAAGACAAGTCTGTCAATGATATAGTCTTTTCTGGTGGCAAAAATACGGCGCAGACAGCTACAGTAACAATGTCTGCTGAGGGTAATTTGGATCTGTTGGGCGCTTATTGCGGCATTCAGAAAGTGACAATTGAGTCAAGCGTAGAGACCGTAACCTTACCGGCGATTGTCATGTCAAAGGTTTCGGGTACGGCGCGTGAGATTACAATAACTCCGGGCAAAACATCTGAAACCGAAAATACAGCAACAACATACTATACTACCGATGGAACCGATCCGACTGCGGAATATACAGAGCCTTTCTCTATCTCGGAAACAAAAACGATAAAGGCCATAACAATATCTTCAAGCGGTAAAACTTCTGACGTTTCAACTTTGGAAGTCGCAGCAGGAACAGTCATTGCCCTTAACAAAGCGACCATTAGCGTGGAAATGTTGGCCAACGACAACATCTACTCTCCTACACTATCGGCAACTATTGACAATTCAAGCATATTGGGTTCACCAAAGGTTACCGTTTCATATACATTTACACCCACAGGTGGGACTGCAACAACAGTGGAAAGTCTGCCCTACACTATATCACAGGCTGGTGTGTTCGCAGTTTCCGCTACTGCAGAAGGTTATGAAAGTTCTATGGCAACATGTGAATTTGCCAATGCAAAATATGAAGCGGTTGCAGATAGGTCTTTTGACTTCACTACTGTATCATCCTCAAACCTTACTGACGTTTTGGGTGACGACTGGTCTGTTTCAGACGACACAGACCGTTGGGCAAACTGGAGCAAGAAGGGTGGAATGAACTCTGACTTGGCATCAAACGGTGGCGAGGCTTACTACAAGGCACAAAGCACATCTAAGACCACAAAGGACTATCTGGAAATACCTCAATCGGCATTTCTTCTTTTCGGATATGGCATTGGAAGAAACCTGACCAAGAACTATGCCACTCCGTTTGGTGTAAAAGGAGTAAAGGATTACATCATAGAGTTTATTGGGGCAGGTCCTTCTGCAAAGACGGAACTTGTGGAAATCCCCAGTGACGACTATACATATAACGGCATCATAAACTCTAATGTACTAAGCAAAGTCAACGTTTACAAACCTTTGGGCTGCGATGTCACCAAGAACATCTCCACCTCCAAGCTCGCCTCTTTCTCGGCAACAAGCAATACGGCAGTGCCGGAGGGCGTGAGCGTGTATAAGGCCAAGGTTGACGGCGGCACAGTGACGCTGACCAAGGTGGAGACGAGCGTTATTCCTGCCAACACAGGCGTTATCGTGAAGAGCGAGACCGAGGGAGAAAAGACATTCAAGGTGACTCTCGACGGCACAGAGGCCAGCTTCGACGGCAACGAACTCATCGCCACATCGGTTGCGGCCAACGCCACCGTGCCCGAAACAGGCACTTACTATGCCCTGTCTGCTTCAGAACAGACGTTCGGAGTGCTGAAAAGCGGCATTACACTGTCGGGCAACAAGGCTTATCTGGCCGCTCCGACCTCCGAAGCAAAGCAGACTGCGCTCAGCATCCTGTTCAGTGACGGCGACATAACGGGCATCAGCACCGCTGTGAAGACAGCTGAGGCCGACGGCGCATACTACACTCTGCAGGGCGTGAAGACGCTGAAGCCGGCAAAGGGACTCTATATCCACAACGGCAAGAAGGTAATCGTGAAGTAAGGACAGGCACACTGCTGACGGGAAGGCGCACAGCCGACCCGCAGCACAGCCGACAACATGAACAAACAAAAACAGCAACGACATGAAAAGAACATATATCAAGCCGCAGACAGTGGCTACCGTACTCGAAAACGAATGTGCAATAATGGCAGAGTCTTCCTTTGGAGTGGCCGTAGATACCGGCAAGTCCCTTGAATCCGACAATGCCGTGGGCGCAAAGGGCCACACGGGGATGGACTTCTGGGCCGACGACGAGGAATAAAGCACCAAGAAGAGACAACACTTTTTTACTTAATAGATGAATTTGTGCGGCAACGGCGGTCGAGAGAGACCGCACGACCGCAAGAAACCGAGGCGGCTGTCTGTGAAGACGGCCGCCTTTTTGTGCTCAAAGGCAACGGTTTATGCCAAAACACTTGGCGTTTACGGGGAAAAACCGCACATCTGCGGAAAGAAGGGATTTGGACGCTAAAAACAACATCGCGATACGGCGTCTGCAACTGTACTCAACCCAGTGCAGCAACATCGGCTCAAGATGTTTGCCTTTGACGGTTCTGAAGAAAGACTGCCGGAAGTGAAGAACGTGTTGGGCGAGTATTTCCGCAAGAAAGCCGACGCTTGCCTGGACGCACTGTGGGATTCGGGGGCGCTCAATCCAGGAACGGCTTGACGAACTGCGCCGCCGGGACTTGCACAATCAAGGTCAATGGTCTCGAAGAGGCCGCACCTCAGTAACCCCATATGCGGCCTCTTCGGGGCTGTATCCACTGCCGCAAGGCTGCAAACACCACCATCCTGCATGCCAATTGCGGCCTCTTCGGGGCTATACACACAGGTTGCAAGCCGTAAACGGGCGGTTTATGGGTTGTAAACGCACCGCTTACGCATCGTAAATGCCGTGTTTACGGTGCGTAAACGGCAGGTCTGTTTTTTAGAGGCATTGACATTCTTTGGCGTAAAGCGTGGGTTCTTTTGAGAAATGTGCTATCTTTGTATAAGGCAAGCGGCACTCGGACAACCAAGAGCAAGCTCTCTTGCCGCTCATACAACGGTTTTCAATCCACAAAAGGGGAGGAGACATGACAGAACAGGAGACTGAAGACAGGAAATACATGGCGCGCTGCCTGCAACTGGCGGCGAACGGGAGGCAGAACGCGAAGCCTAACCCGATGGTGGGGGCGGTGATAGTGAGCGCAGACGGACGGGTGATAGGCGAAGGCTATCACGTGCGCTGCGGCGAAGGGCACGCTGAGGTGAACGCCTTTGCCTCTGTGTGCGGACAAGACGCCGGTCTGCTGCCGCAATCCACGCTGTATGTGAGCCTCGAACCGTGCTCCCACTACGGCAAGACGCCGCCCTGCGCCGACCTGATAGTGGAGAAGGGGGTGAAACGTGTGGTGGTGGGCTGCACAGACCCGTTCGCCAAGGTGAGCGGACGGGGCATACGGCGGCTGCGCGAGGCCGGGATAAGCGTGACGGTGGGCGTGATGGAGGAGGAATGCAGGCGGCTGAACTGCCGTTTCATCACGTTCAACACACTGCACAGGCCGTACATAATACTCAAATGGGCGCAGTCGGCCGACGGTTTCATGGACAATCACTTCCGCCCGACGATGTTTTCCACACCGTTTACCCAGATGCTAAGCCACAAGATGAGGGCTGAAAACGACGCGATACTCGTGGGGAGAGTGACCGACGAGCGCGACCATCCGCAGCTGAACGTGCGCCACTGGAGCGGCAGAGACCCCATGCGCATAGCCCTGGGGCACGACACTGACCTGAAAAAGCTGACGGACGAGCTGTACGGCAAGGGCATACAGTCGCTCGTGGTGGAGGGCGGAGCGAAGACGCACCGCTCGTTTATGGCCGCCGGACTGTGGGACGAGATACGCCGCGAGACCGCTCCCGTGTCGGTGGGCGGCGGCACGGAAGCCCCAAGCGTGCCTGTGGGGCGTGTCAGACCGGGCGCCCGCAACGTCTATGACGGCAACTTGATAGAGCAGTTCCTCGCCGTGACGGAATAAAAAGGCGGCGGAAAAGATACCACACAGCAGCGGACAGGCAGTGTAGTGCGTCGGAAGAACAACGTGAAAAAGGGGAGACTGGCGGCGCAACCATGAGGCTGCACGTGCCTGTCTCCCCTTTTTCGCAGTATTAACCAATTTTTTCTCAGAGCCGCACGGTCACTTTCCGTCCGTCAATGATGTATATGCCGCGGGGAAGGCGTCCGACGGCGGCCTTGTCGCTGCTGTCCGAAGCCTTCGTACCGTGGATTGTGTATATGCCTTTGGCGGTGTTCCCGTTAGCCGGAGCTACGGTTTTGGCAGTGGCGATGGCGGCTATGAACGCACTGTCAGCCGTACCTGTGAGCACAACGCTGGCCGTGTCGATGGGCTGGAGCTGCTGTGCGTGGTCGTCAGCGGTGCGGTAGGCGGTCAGTTCTACGGCATAGCTATGCCCCTTTTGCAGCAATATCGTGTCGCCAAGGGTCAGGCTGAATGTGCCGTCGCCGTTGTCGGTCATGGCCGTTTGACTGTTTACCACAGCCTCGGAGGCTTTCTTCGCATTGAGGTCGCTTATCTGGCAGAGCATGCAGCCTATCTTGCCGCCCATGTTGGTGCTGACGCTGATCTCATCCCCGGCATTGAGCAGTGGCAACTCAAGGGTTTCGGGCTTGAGGAGCGTGGGCTTGAGGATGTTGTAGCGGGCGGTGATGTCGCGCTGCTGGCCGTCGGTGAACTGCAGTCCGGCCAGTGACACGAGCACAGCCGTAGCCTTGCGGGCCTCTTCCGGCACGGGTATGGTGAGCGCATACTCGTCTTCGTTCTCCTTAGTCTCGGTTATTTCGCTGTTTCCCACCACGGTGTTCTTGCGCACACCGTCGGTTGTGTAGGCGAAATTCACGCCGTTGTAGAGCAGGGCCGACTTGCCGGCAATCCACAACTCGACGGTTTCGGCCGACGAAATGTCGGAGCCTGACTTGGGAGTGAACTCCGTGACCACCTCCTTTGCCACGTTTTCGTAGGTCAGGGACCGCTGATAGGAGCCGTAGGAACTCTGTCCCTCGGCGTAGCAGGGCTTGTTGTTGATGTCCTTTATGCCCGATATGCGCAGGAATATGGAGGTATAGGACGTGGGGCTTGACGAGTTGGGCAGCATGGACTTGGGAGTCCTGATCTTGCCGGTAAGGTCAACGGAGAGCGTGTTGCCGCTTATGGCCACGGGAAGCGTCTCCTTGTAGTACTCGTTGTCGTCCTCAATGTTGCCGAAGCTGATGGATGCAGTGGCTCCTGCGGCAAGCCGGCTGTTGTAGGTCAGCGAGACGATGCCCTTGGAGTCGCCCTTCGGCCAGTAGGAAAGGAAGGTTTCGGGCACTGACTTGCTGCCTAACGTGGTGGGCATCTCGGGGATATAGTACTCAAGTGTCAGCGTTCCGTCCTCTCCGAACCGCTGTTCGCTGTTGAGAGCCGAACAGATGCCGCTGATAACCACCGTCAGCTTGTCGCCGGCCTTAACGTCTCTGGCCTTCATCCACTCGAATATCTTGGTCTTGATGCTGTATGAGGTGTAGCCGTTGCGCGACACGCCGGTTATGGACGCACTGTTTTCGCCCGACGAGATGACGGCCGGGCCGGTGGTTACCGCCTTGTTGAACTGCACGGAGAGCGGCAGTGTGTTGGTTATGTCAATGACACTGCCCGGCGAAGGCGACACTTCGAGTGTGTCAATCTTGTCGTCTGCACCGTTCATAGTGGCGCGAAACTGCTGCGTAGCGTTGAGGCTGAAGGCGTTGAAGTAGTAGGTTTCACCGGCCAGAACGTTCATTTCGATGGCGCCGGAAGCGTATGTGTAGTTGGCAGACTGCTCGGTAAAGGTGCTGTCAGTGCACGGTCGCGGCACGTCGTTGCCCGTGCCCTTGAGCTTCAGTACGCCGGTCAGCGGTGCGTCGAACGAGTAATACGAGTCGCCAAACGGTATGGTATAGTCGGTGTCCAGCTCTATCCTGACTATTGTCTTGGCCTTATCGCCGGCGCTAACGGTCGCGGCGGCAAGCGCCAAGGCCATTGTGAAAAGGGCGGACCTAAGCCATTGGCCGTGTCTGACGGCGGTCTTTATGTGTTTCATTGTCTTTGTTTTTATTGTTTCAGCATCACTTTCTTTGTCACAACGGAGCTTCCGCCGGTGGCCTTCACTATGACTGCACCGTCAAGTCCTGCCGTGGCGAGGCGCACTGTGCCGTTGCCGTTGGCAGAGCTTAGCCTTACGCCGGCCAGGGAGTAGAGAGAGAGAGACAGGCTGCCGCTTCCCGTGGCCTCGATGTAGCCGTCGCGCATGGAAACCCGGCACTTCCCGCCGTCGGAAGCTATGGCATTGGCCATGCCGGCGGGGTCGCTGCTGAACTTGACCGATACGGCGTTCACCACCTTGTCGGTGTTTCCGTCGAGCAGAACGACTATTGCCTTGCAGGAAGCCAGCGAGTAGATGTTCTCAGGCAGTGCAAGCCCGGTTATGTCGGCACTGTATTCCTGTCCTGCCACGAGCGTTTGCGGGAAGAAACCGCCCACACCGTTGTAGTCACTGCTGTTGCTGTAGGTCTGTCTGGCCACGTCGTCGTGCGTAACATACGAGGCTATGGCCTGTCCATACTTGCCTCCGAGTCCCCACTCGCCCAGATTCGGGTCGTTAACACCCGAGAAAGTGTTCTCCTGATACGATATTATGCCGTCTTCCACCACGGTTATGAACACGTTGAGGTTCTGGTTCTTCGCGTTGATGGCCGGTTTCATGGTCAGCGGCAGGTCGAATGTGCCGTCTGTCAGGTTCACTTTTATGGTGGCGTCAAGCTCCACGTCGGCCGGAATGTCCATCTCTGCACCCACGTAGTCGGCCCACAGGTTGTAGCCGTTGCTGTATATGTAGTCGAGAGTGACGGCGTCCTTCACCATGGGGAAGCTGATTATGCCGCTCCGGTTGACTATTCCCGACGGTGCGGCCGACAGTCCGAGGGCGGAAGTGTAGCCGCTGAGTCCCGAACCAAGCTGGTCGCCGGAGTAAGTGTGTATGGATACGGGGATGAAAAGGTCGCCGTAAGTGGCGCGGAGCCGTTCGATTGCGAGTATTCCGAGGGGGCAATTCACGCACGTAACGCCCGTCAGCTCCTCAAGCAGCACGCGCTTCGTGGGGCGGAAGGTCAGGTTCTTCACGCTTGCCTTGGCCACATCCGAGTAGTCATCGAGCTGCACCTTGATGGTGAAGCTGTTGGTTTCGCCCACCGACAGCGGCAACGGCTTGGTGAATTTGAAGTCATATCTGGCGCCCTGTGCCAGAGAAAGGCTGTCAGAACCGACGGTTTCCAGTTCCTCACCGTCCGCTCCGCAGAGCGTAAGCCTTGCGCTTTCATAGGTTTTCTCCGGGTTGTTGGCCGTCAGTCTGCCGCTTATGGCTATGCTTTCCCGCCCGACTACCGACTCTTCGTTGGTGAGTGACAGCAGGTAAGGCACGTCCCGCTTGACGACAACGCTGTCAACAAACACCATACTCTGGTCGGTGTTGTCGTTGAGGAAGCCGATATATACCCGTTTCCCGGCGAACTGCGACAGGTCAACGGTGTAAGTAGTCCAGTCACCGGCCAGCAGCTCCTCGTCGGCGCCCGGAGTCAGCAGCTCGCTGAACACGGTTTTGCCCTCCGACTTCATCCTTGACATCGTTGAGTCGTTGAGATAGTTGAGGTTCTCCTCGTTTTCCCACACGACAACCTTAAGGCTGTCCTTGCGGGACTTCTTGTAGCTCTGTGCAAGGAAGGTCATCTTGCATCCGTTGTCGGGTATTTCCAACTGCGGAATGACCATCCAGTCGTCGCTTTTCCCGGCAGGCGAGTACATAGAGTGGGAGGCTGCGCAGTAGTCAGAGGAGCTGTCGTCGTCGCGAAGCGAGAAGTTCCATGGCTGGTTGTCCTTGTCGAAGGCATATTCCTCCTGCAGTTCCGTTACGGGAGTGTTGTGGTCGCCTTCGTATCTCAGCCATGTGCTGAGCGATTGCGACACGTTGTCGAAGTTGTCGCTGAAGAGTATTGCATCGTCATTGGACAGTTGGCGCACGTAGGTGCCCTTGTATGTCAGGCTGATTGCCTCGTTGGCGCCGCTGCCGGTAAGGTCTGTCACGGCTCCGGCGTTGATTGTCACCTTGTATTCCAGCCCGTCGTAGAGGTATTGGGTTGCTGTGGGATATACGGCCACCCTGTTTCCGCCGGCCAGAACGCTGAGTTTGGCCACCGTTGTGCCGTCTTCAAGTCTCACGAGCGAGCCTGACGCAGAGTCGGTCTTGGCCACTTCCGCGTCGAAAGTGATGATTATCGGGTTGTTGCCGTTGTCTATTTTGGCTATTTCCGTACCGTCTTCCGGCGAAATGGCAGTGGGTTTCACCGGCACATCGGCGCGCCCGGTGTAGCCGATGGTTATGGCGGCGTTGGTTTTCGTGCCGTCTCCGTCCACGCACACGCTGCCCTGGGGTATCTCCACGGTGTATTTCTCGCCGGCGTTGAGCGTGGTTGTGCGGAAGCGGATGCTCAGTGTGCGGTTGTCGGTGCTGCTTATGGAGAAGCCGCTCGACGCTCTGACCTCGCTGCCCTGGCTGTCCCTGAGCACTGCGCTGCCGCTTCCGCCCAATATCTTGACGGGCCGCTCGAAGCGCACGGCTATTGTGCTCAGCTTGGTGAACGCAGTACCGTCGGCAGGGGTTATGCTGTAGCTGCCAAGCAGGTTTATTCCGGCGCAAAGGTCTTCGGGTGAGTCGGGCAGGGCGAGCACATAGCTGCTGCCACTGGCGTCCACCATGGAGCAGACGGTCTTTCCGTCACCGCTTACCGACAGGGGTGAGCCTGTGTTCTCGTACTTTGTCTTGCTGTAGAAGTCCACTCCGTACTTCTGTTCCAGTATCATGCTGGCCGGATACCAGAAGCCCTGGTAGCGCACAGCCCACTCCCGCACGGGATTACCCGACGGCGTGGCGCCGAATACCGTGCCGTTGTCGGCCACCGCCATGGCCGTATAGCCCTGGTCTTCGTTGGCGTCATACAGCGTGAACGCCCCGGTTTCCACCTCGTACAGTCCCGCCGCCTCATACTCTGACAGCACGTCGCTGCCCGCAGTTTCCTTGACCATGTAGGCTGTAACGCCCACATACTTGCCGTTAGGGCTCATCACAGGGTCCTGGACGAAGTACATACCCTCCACATCCGGCACCCATTCTTCCGTGTCGCTTGGGGTAAAGCCTATGAAACGGCTGGCTGCCGTCTGGCGGTCATAGACATAGATGCAGATACCCGTGGGGGAAACGTAGCTGTACGACATGTATCCGACCAGATAACGGCCGTCTGCCGATATGTCGGTGAAGCGTTGCTGCATCATGTCAGTGTGGGTCATGTCCAACGAAGGCAGGTTTGCCAGGGTCATAACGGTGTCTGCCGTCAGGTCCCACATCGTTGCATACTCTATATAGTTGTCGGCTGCGCTGTAGCAGGAGCCTGCCGCATACTTGCCGTCGGGCGTTACGGCATACACCAGTCCGCCGCTCTTGCCGCCCGGCACGGGCAGTAAGGTCCATGTGCCGGTGGCTTTGCTCCAGTAGGCCGGCGTTCCCTTGTAGGCGCCCACCACTACAGTGCCGTCGTCGGTCACGTCCTGCACGTCGCAAGCGCCGTCGCGCGTCACCTCGGCGGCGGTCTGCAGCTCTACGTATGCCTCTGTCTCGGTGTTAACCAGCTTTGCATTGCCGCTGTTGCGCGTCTCCGTGTATGCTGCCTGTGCCACTGCCCACTTGCCGTTGTCCGACAATCTGGCGGCAATGGCATTGTCCGAGTATGCAAACTTGTGGATCACGGGTTGCTGTCCTGCGCCTGTCTGCGCCTGGACTGCGGCTGTAGCCATGGCGACAGCCGCAAATAGTGTCGAGAACAATCTCTTCATCTTCTGTCATTTCCCCGGTTTCCGGGCGGAAGGGGCTGCATTGCTGTGCGAAACCCCTGCTGCCGGAACACCGCTTTGCTGAGTTTTCTGTAGTTTCCTGGGGTTATCTCACCACGGTCTTCACCGTTTTGGCGCTGCCGCCGGCCGTTTTCACCTTTTTAATATACAGCCCCTTGCCCGGCTGCGCCACGCTGCGACCCTGCAAGTCGTAGTACACAGTGCTTGCGGCTGCCGTTTCCGCCTCCGTACCGTCTATTCCCGCCGGATCAGCGTTCACGTAGTTGATTGTAACCGACGGGCCGCTGCCCTTGAGCGAATAGGTCGGCACGAGTATCCCAGTATTATTCGGTTCCTCATCGTCGTAGCTGTACTCCTTGATGGTGTATGTGACGGTGCAGGTGCCGTACTTGCCTTTGGGAATCCATTCGGTCTGCATACTGTTGGTGGCACCTGACTTTTCCCCTCCCATCTCAGGAGTCTCTGAAGTGCCGGCCTTGCCAGTGCTCACGCATCCGCCCGGATAGCAGATAGAGTGTTCCGAGCCGTCGGGAATCTGCGATATGGCCGTCTCAATCTTCAGATAAGCATTCGCATCCGACACGTTCTTCACGAAAAGTCCCGAACTGATGTAGCTCTCTATGGGGTCTTCAGTGATTTCTGTCCTTGTCAGCACTGCGCCGTCGGCCACTGTGTTGCCTCCAGCATCCACAAAAGCGAATGAGTTGGCTGTGGTTTGCGCGAACGAAGCCATGCTTGCCATGAGGCAAATGGCCAAAGTAAAAGTCTTTCTCATAAATCCTTGTATTGTTATGCTTGCCGTTAGTTTGTTGTATGCCTGCGTTAGTTTTGGTCACCCTGCCGCCGGAGGGTAGTATCCCTGCGCAAATGTGACGACAACTGCCGTATTTGCGCATGCAAAGTTACTGCTTTTACATTAATAAAGAGGCGATTAAGACAATTTTTAACCCACCGCGGAAGTCCCGTCACAATGGATCCGGCAGAACAACCCGGCGCTTTACCGGAAACAAACAGCCCGTTTACGGATGACAAACACGGCATTTACGACAGCCAAACGCCGCCTTGGCCACCGAAAACGAAGGGATTAAATGGGGGAAACGATATGATTGCAGTGGGGAAACTGCGCAACTACAGAGGGGAAACGAAGAGATTATAGGGGGAAACTGCGCAATTACAGAGTGGAGACGAAGCGATTACAGGGCGGAAGCGTGGCTTTCAGACCTTGCGGAGAGCGCTTCCTCTATCTTCCCGACCACACTTTCGGGACTTATCAGGTGCATGCACGCCATGTCACCGCGCCTACAGGGCTTGCTGCCGTATATGCTGCACGGACGGCAGGGCAGGTCTGCCTGGAGGAAGTTGGACGGTTTCTGCCCCCAACCCGTAAATCCGGCATACGGATGCGTGGCCCCCCAGACACTTACCACGGGCGTTGCCGTGAGCGAAGCGAGGTGCATGTTGGCACTGTCCATAGAAAGCATCACGTCAAGGTGGCTCATCAGTATCAGTTCCTGGTGGAGTGTCTCCAAGTACTTGCCCGCATAGGTGCAGCACTTCATCTCTTTGCACCATTCGGAGAACACCCTTTCCTCGCTGTCGCCGCGCCCGAAGAGGAACAGGCGGGCCTTCGGATGGCGTTCGGAGAGCCTCTTGAGCACCGCCTCCATCATCTCTTTCGGATAAACCTTGCCCTCATGGGCGGCGAAAGGGGCTATGCCTATCCACTCTTCGCCACGCCTTTTGGGGCCGAACACGGCCGGCAGCAGGTTGAGGTTGCCGCCTTCGGTCGGGAAAAGCGAGCGGAAAGCCACCTCTACAGGATAGCCCAGCCGCGCCAACACGTCGGCATAGTTGCTGAAAGAAGAGGGCTGCTGCTGCAAAATGCGGTTGTCCGGGTCGGTCAGGCGCCGCCTTCCATCGCGGTGCTTGTCGATATGCTCCACGCGACAGCCGTTCATACAGAACCTCACACGCAGGTATTTCGACCGCAAAACGTCGTGAAAGTCGGCAACGGCGGTGAAGTTCTTGGCCACAAGGCGGCGGTACAGGGCGTTCAAACCCTTCAATCCGCGGTACTCGCGCTTCGTGTCAGCCTCCATAAAGTTGACGTTGGGAGCCAAATCATCAAACAGTGCGCGCGCAAAGCCACGGCTCAGCACCGTTATACGCACGTCCGGGTATGCCTTGGCCAGCGAATAGACCACGGGGACTGCCATGGCTACGTCGCCAAAAGCGGAAAACCGCATTATGAGTATGTGCTCCTTTTTCATGGAAAGGGTGTGTTGGCCTGCCGCAACTGCGTCACAGGCAACGGCAGGGCGGCCTCCCTGTCATTTGTTTCCGTAGAGTATCGGGTTGGTAGTGGGGTCGTTATACATCTTCATCTGGCGGTACACCTTCATGTACTTGTGCCCCTGGGCTATGTCATCGAGCAACTGGTCGATGGCAAGCGACAGGTCTTTCTGCTGTTCCAGCAGCACTCCCAGCTTGGAAGCGCACTTCTCGCGGTGCTCAGGGGTGGCTTCGGCGCGCTCAGCCTGTTCCTTCATGTGCCAAATCTTCAGGGCGAGTATCGACAGACGGTCGATTGCCCATGCGGGACTCTCGGTGTTGAGCCTCGCATCCGGCTGCGGCACCACCTCGGCATAGCGGGTTCTGAAGTATGTGTCTATCTCTTCCACGAGGTCGGTGCGGTCTTGGTTGCTGCGGTCTATGCGCCTTTTCAGTCCGAGAGCCTTGCCCGGGTCTATGTGGGGGTCGCGTATGATGTCTTCAAGATGCCACTGCACGGTGTCAATCCAGCACTTCACATACAGGCTGTTCTCTATTTCGCCTCTGCTGTACGGGTTGTTTATAGGTGTATCCACGTTGTCGGTCATGTGGTAGTCCCTTATTGCCTGACCGAAAATGTTGTTACAAAGTTCTGTAAATGACATCTTTTAGTTTGCTTACTGTATTTCTTTGCAAAGCTAAGCAATCTTTTCCAAATAGCCAACAAACCGGCTCTTTTTCCAAATCCTTTCGCCTTTTTTACCGCCAATTTATGTACTTTTGCCGCAAATATGAAGATTATTGTTGACAACAAGATACCTTACATACGCCCGGCCTTGGCTTGCCTGGGCGCAGAGGTTGCATATATAAAAGGCAGCAGTATCTCTGCGGCCGACGTGCGCGACGCTGACGCACTGATAGTGCGCACCCGGACCCGCTGCGACGCACGCCTTCTGGAGGGCAGCAGCGTGCGTTTCATTGCCACGGCCACCATCGGCTTCGACCATCTCGACACTGCGTATCTCGCAAAGGCCGGCATAGCGTGGGCCAACTGCCCCGGATGCAACGCCTCGTCGGTGGGCCAATACATGCGTTCCCTGCTGCTTCTGATGGCCAAAGACCGTATGCTCGACCCGCAAAAGGCCACTATGGGCATAGTGGGGTGCGGCCACGTGGGCACGGCCGTGCGGTCTGTAGCCCGCGAAATGGGCGTCCGCGTGCTCGTGTGCGACCCTCCGAAGGGACATCCCGACTATGTAAGCATGGAAAGGATAGCCGCCGAGGCCGACATCATCACGTTTCACGTGCCGCTGACCTACGACCAGCCGTATGCAACCTACCATCTGGCCGACGCAAGGTTTCTCGACAGCCTTGCCAAACGGCCTTTCCTCGTGAACACAAGCCGCGGGGAAGTGGTTGACAACGCCGCACTTCTCAACGCAATGCGCACGGGCAGGGTGAGCCAGGCGGCCATCGACACTTGGGAAAACGAGCCTGACATAGACCGGGAGCTGCTGGATGCAGTGTATATAGGCACGCCCCACATTGCCGGATACTCCGCCGACGGCAAGGTAAAGGCCGACAACATGTGCCTCGACGCCCTATGCCGCTTCTTCAACCTGCCCAGTCCGGGACTGATAACACCGCCGCCGCTGCCCGAAGACTTCGTGTTTACGGGCGACCCGTTGCAGCTTTACAATCCCAAAGACGACAGTCTGCGCCTGAAAAACGCCCCCGAAAAGTTTGAATACCTGCGCGGAAACTATCCGCTAAGGCGCGAGACGGCGGAATAAAGTCCCGCCATCCCGCTATGCCTTTGCCCCGGCTTTGCCATACGCCGCAGCCTGCCCTCTCCACATATCCCCGTATATCATCGCCACAACCCGTTCGCTTCCATCATCAAACCGTATGTTTTCCGTTTACAAACGGTAGGGTTACGATGGCCGAACGACCGGGTTAGGGCGGGCAAACGCCGCATTTGGACAAGCGGAGAGGGGCGGCGGCGTTACTTGCGCACCACTTTCCTCACCGTGTTCTTGCCCTTCACGATGCGCAGTCCTGCACCCTTCGGGTTGGCAACGCGTCCGCCGGCGGTGTATTCCGTGCCGGCGGCATCTGTTGAAACGGCGGCTGGCTCTATGCCGGCGGCTATCTCTTCGTCGGCACCCTCTATGGGCATGGTCACAGCATCGGCTGCGTCAACGACAGGCAGCTTGGCTGCCGTGGTCAGGCTGGCTCCAAAGCTGGTGAACTTGGGGCGGTTGCTTGAAGTGACACGCACCCAGCTGTTGTTCTGAAGCACATAAAATCCGGCACGGACGGTCTGCGAGGTCTTGAAATTGCCGCGCAGCTGGTAGTCAGTGGTTGTGGCGGAAGAAACCGCCTCGCCCGTTTCATGGAACCAAGCCTCGTCGCCTGTCATCCGATAGATGCACGGCATTCCGGCCTCCGCCCTTTCCACTTCCTCAAGCACGAGGTTCTTGTAGTCGGACGTGATGCCGGCCAGCTGGTAGAGCTTGACATTGGGCGACGCAGTCATGTCGTAGGGCAGACAAATGGTGCTCCACTCTCCCTCAGCTGCCGTGCGGCGATAGACGGGAGTGCGCTTCAAGCGGAAATCAGTGGCCGCCCACCAGCCCTCACGGTTGTCTCCCTGAGAGTCTTTCACGCCGAACTCATGCCAAGAACCGTCAACTGCATTGTTCTTGGAACCCACGAAACCTATGGTCAATGTTTCGCCTTCGTTGACGTAAAGGTTGGTTGTTGACAGCGTCTGCCACTTGCTTTCGCTGTCAACGGTGGGCAGGTCGAGATAGTCGGCCGTGAGCTGCGGCGTAGCCACAGTGTCGGCGGACACGATGAGGTAGCCGTGCTGGTCTGACAGGCAGAGCTGCTCGGTAGCAGCCTTGCACTCCATAGAGTAAAGTCCGTGGGTCATCTTGGCTATATCCTGCTTCACCTCCATCGTCTTGCCGCTGCCTTCTGTGGCAGACAGCCCGCTCCAGAGAGCCTTCCAGCAGGGTTTGCCGCCCAGGGTGGCCACCTTCTGCTCGCCGCCGGTGTAGGTTCCGCACTTGGTGGTCCAGTTTAGCGTGCCTTCATTGAAGGCCGGCGAATAGACAATGCCGTCGGTATAGACGGAAGTCCGGCACTCGTCGACGGCCTCGGCCAACTTGCCGGAAGCAAGCAGGGTTTCGGCGGAAGTCGTTGCGGCAGTCACGGCGTCGAGAGCCTGCTGCACAAGTTCGTAGCCGTCGGCCTTGATGCGGACAAGCTGTTGTGCCTCGCTGACATTGGCCTCAAGTTCGGCAGTCTGACGGCACACTTCAAGTGCATTGTCCACCACCGTTTTCAGGACAAGATACGTTTCGGCATCGGTACCGGTGGCAGCTGTGACGGCCGACCTTATCTCCGACACCAGCCGCTCGTTGTCTTTCAGATAGCCGGCGGCCATTTCCGCCCTCTTACGCATCTGCACAACACCGTCGGCATAGGCTTCTTCGGGTGTGTCAAACACGCGGCACAGCATAATCTTGTCCATCTGCGAAGCGGCGTTAAGGTAGTAGCTGCTGAACATGGCATTGGAGTAGTGGCCGGTGTTGACCTCATAGTTCATAGAACCCCAGGCCGAGGTGGGCACGGTGACGGCAGCCATGGAGTCGAAAGCCTCGCCTGTTTCGCTCAGATAGAGGTAGTGGAGGGCGGAAGAGCTGCATCGGGAGGAGTTGACATAGTAATAATCGGCATTCGGAACCACGCTTACCACAGTCTTGACCGCCCCGGCCTTGTCCTTACCCGTATGGGAACGCGCCTGAAGATAGGCTCCGCCGTCGATGCTTCCCACGGGGACAACCACGAAATCAGGCAGCGATACGGGTTCGCCGAGGCCGTTTGTCCAGCCCTCAGTGCCAAGGTCGAAATCGCCGTTGGGAAAGACGTTGCCGCCGAGATAGCGCTGTTGTCCCTTGTAGGTTATGGCGTCGCCCACCTCATGTTCAAGAGATATGGCGGCCACGGCGCGGGAATAGCGGTCCTTGTCCTTGCCGTCGATGATGTGGATGCGGTAGTAAGCGCCGGAAACCGCACTGGCGTCGGTGTAGGAATAGTCGGAGGGACCGCCCTGCTGTTCGACTTCGGCCACCAGAGTCCACGACCCTCCGTCAATTTTGCGCTCTACATATATGGCGTAATTGTTCTCTCCGTTATAGTTTTTCCACGTTAGCAGAGCCGTACCGCTGGTCTTGTCATACTCTACAGTGAGCTGGTCGGGGTCCTTCATCGCGGCCTTTACCGCCGGAACCACGGCATAACGCTCGTCGTAACCCACGGCCGACGGTTTGTCGGCGTAGTACTGTCCGGCCTGAGTCAGGCGGCCATGGTCGTTGTCATAGACCTTCCGGCAGTTCTGAACCCAGTTGTAGATGGCGTAACGCTCCAGCCACGGGGTAGCCTCAAGGCCGTCTATGATGGGGTTGAGGTGCTGTGCGAGTATGGCTTCGTTGGCTTCGCCATAGTCAGTGTCACTTCCCGGCCAGCCTGTCCAGTTGGCTCCGTAGTTCATCTCGGTAATCCATATAGGCCGGCGGGTGCGGTTGTGGATGCCGTTCAAGAAGCTGTTCCAGCTGCTCCAGTCGTTGTATCTGTAAGCGTGGACGGCTATGAAGTCGCAACGCCATCCGCGCGCGTCGATGGAGTCGATAAACTCATAGAGCCAGGAGTAGTTGCCCGACACGGCGGGCGAACCAAGACGGCGGCCTGTGGCCATCATCTGCGGCCATGTGGCCAGCACTTCAGCCACGGTGTTCACCTGCTCCCGTGAGTCGTTGGTATTGTCCGGCTCGTTGTTGCCAAGGATGTTGGCCGACGTGCCGTTGTTGCCCACATCGGTTATGCCCGGCCAGCCCTCATGGTGGTGATGGGTGACATACTCGCGGTCTGCCCACACGTTGATGCCCGCATCCCAGTTGTAGCACCATGTGGTGTTGAGCATGGTGTTGGCCGTCACGTCATTGCCGGCATAGCCCTTCTTGCTGGCATCGTTCCACTGGCTGACGCGGAGAGCCGACACGGCCTTGCGGAGAACACCGGGAAGGTCAACCTGAATGTCGCTCTTGTCGGCAATCCACAGGCGGTTGTAGCCCGTGCCGTCGGCCTTTTGGGCAAACCAGACCATGTAGCCGCGCTTCAGAGTGAAGCTGCAAATCTTATTGTCCATGGCTTTGCCGTCCAAAGAGACACGCTTTCCTACGGCGAAAGTCTCAGACGAGCCTTGGCAACCGTTCTCAGTATAAACGGTGAGCGGACTGATTCCCGAGTTGTGGGGCAGGATTATAGAGCCGTCGCCATAGATTTTCACCATACAGT
>CAVAPI010000040.1:0-18652 GCA_963590445.1 Lachnospiraceae bacterium
TCGCCGGCTATGTGCACTGGCAGATAACCGGCAACAAGGTGCTCGGCATAGGCGACGCGTCGGGTATGCTGCCGATAGACCCTGCCACAAAGGACTATTCCGCCACGATGGTAGAAAAGTTCGACCGGCTGGTTGCACCTTACGGCTACAGTTGGAGTCTGCTTGACATACTTCCAAAGGTGCTCAATGCTGGAGACAACGCCGGCTTCCTGACCGAAGAGGGAGCAAAGATGATAGACATTTCCGGGCATTTGAAGCCGGGCATCCCCGTTTGTCCGCCCGAAGGCGACGCCGGAACGGGCATGGTGGCAACCAACGCCGTGCGCCAGCGCACCGGAAACGTGTCGGCCGGAACTTCGTCGTTCTCCATGATAGTGCTCGAAAAGGAGCTTTCCAAACCCTACGAGATGATAGATATGGTGACCACACCCGACGGCAGCCCTGTGGCAATGGTGCACTGTAACAACTGCACGTCCGACCTGAACGCCTGGGTGGAACTGTTCAAGGAGTACCAGGAGCTGCTTGGCGTGCCTGTAGATATGAACGAGGTCTATGGAAAGCTGTATAACAATGCCCTGAAGGGTGATGCTGACTGCGGCGGACTGATTGCCTACAACTACATCTCCGGCGAACCCGTTACAGGACTGGCCGAGGGAAGGCCTCTGTTCGTGCGCTCCGCCAACGACAAGTTCAACCTTGCCAACTTCATGCGCGCCAACCTGTATGCTTCGGTAGGCGTGTTGAAGATAGGCAACGACATCCTTTTCAACGAGGAGAAGATCAAGGTTGACAAGATCATGGGCCACGGCGGACTCTTCAAGACCAAAGGCGTGGGCCAGAGGATACTTGCAGCCGCCATCAACTCGCCAATCTCCGTCATGGAAACCGCCGGTGAAGGCGGAGCATGGGGAATAGCCCTGCTCGGCTCCTACATGGTCAACAATCCCAAGGGGCTTCCGCTCGCCGATTTCCTCGACGAGATAGTCTTCGCAGGACAGTCAGGGGAGGAAATAATCCCGACAGCCGACGACGTGAGAGGCTTCAACAAGTACATCGAGAACTACAAAAAATGCCTGCCGATTGAGGAGACCGCAGTGCAAGTCAAGAGGTAGCACACGACAAAGTGCCGGGTTACGGCGCGTAACCCGGCACTCTAACTCCCGTAACCCATTGGGTTAGCAAGCCTAACCCGCCCCTTTTCAAAACCAAGAACCAACATAACGATGATGAAACGACTATTCTTTACTCTCGCCTGTGCTGCGGTTTTACCCGTTGGAACACTGGCCGACAACGCCGCAATGACCATACACGCAGACAAAGGCGAACAGAAGATACACAAAGAGATTTACGGACAGTTTGCCGAGCACCTCGGTTCGTGCATCTATGGCGGCCTGTGGGTGGGCGAAGACTCGCCGATTCCCAACATCAACGGCTACCGCAAGGATGTGTTCAACGCCCTCAAGGCTCTGCAAGTGCCGGTGCTGCGCTGGCCGGGAGGCTGCTTTGCCGACGAATACCACTGGATGGACGGCATAGGACCCAAGGACAAACGTCCCAAAATGCAGAACAACAACTGGGGCGGAACGATAGAAGACAACTCTTTCGGCACCCATGAGTTCCTCAACTTGTGCGAGATGCTGGGCTGCGAGCCTTACATCAGCGGCAACGTAGGCAGCGGTACGGTCGAGGAACTGGCCAAGTGGGTGGAGTATATGACCTCCGACGGCGACACGCCCATGGCTAAACTGCGCCGCCAAAATGGCCGTGACAAGGCGTGGAAGGTCAAGTTTCTTGGTGTAGGCAACGAGAGCTGGGGCTGCGGAGGCAATATGCGCCCCGAATACTATGCCGACCTGTTCCGCCGCTACTCTGTTTACTGCCGCAACTACGACGGCAACAACCTCTACAAGATAGCCAGCGGAGCAAGCGACTACGACTACAACTGGACAAAGGTGCTGATGAACAACGTAGGCGGCCGCATGAACGGTCTGTCACTTCACTATTACACCGTTACAGGCTGGAGCGGAAGCAAAGGCTCGGCCATCAAGTTCGACAAGGACGACTACTACTGGACAATGGGCAAGTGCCTTGAGATAGAAGACGTGATAAACCGCCACTCCAAGATAATGGACGAGAGGGATCCGAAGAAGCAGATAGGCCTGTTAGTCGATGAGTGGGGAACGTGGTGGGACGAGGAGCCGGGCACAATCAAGGGACACCTCTACCAGCAAAACTCCATGCGCGACGCCTTTGTGGCCGCACTTTCGCTCAATGTATTCCATCGCCATACCGACCGTGTACGCATGGCCAACATAGCACAGGTGGTCAATGTGCTCCAGTCAATGATTCTGACCGACCAAAAGGGCACAGGCCGCATGGTACTCACCCCAACCTACCACGTGTTCGAAATGTATAAGGGTTTCCAGGAGGCTACCTACTTGCCCATCGGCGTTACAAAGTGCGACAGTATGTCCGTTCGCGGCGACCAACGCGCCAAGGCCGGGCGCAAAATCCCTGTGCTCAGCACTTCGGCAGCCAAGCGTTCCGACGGTTCAATCATCGTTTCGCTGGCCAATATCGACGTTGACAAGGCGCAGACCGTTGAGATGAACATCGACGGAGCACAGCTCTGGACCGTTGAAGGCCGCATCCTGACCTGCAAGGCCGTCACCGACTACAACGATTTCGACCATCCGGACAATGTAGTACCCACAGTTTTCAAGGACGCAAAGCTGAAAAAGGACAAGCTGACGGTCAAAGTTCCGGCAAAATCGATAGTGGTTATCAATCTAAAATAGTATTTTTGTAACAGTTTATGAACAAGTCAACTATCATTACCATAGCGTGCGCGGCCTGTCTAACGGCAGGTCACGCACGCAAAACAGACAAGGCTGATGCAAAATACGCCGGTTACGTCTTCGCATACTTTGAAGGCAGGGGGGAATATGCCAAGCAGGAGCACCTCAGGTTTGCCATTAGCGAGGACGCGAAGACATGGCGCACACTCAACAACAACCGCCCCATAATCTCATCTGACACGATAAGCGAGAGCGGAGGCATACGTGACCCGCACATACTGCGCTGTGAGGACGGCAAGACGTTCTGTATCGTGGCCACAGACATGAACACCTGCAAATTCGGATGGACAGAAAATCCCGGCATCGTGATGCTCAAGTCAACCGATCTCATCAACTGGACACACGCAAAGGTCAACCTGTCGAAGGCATACCCAAAGAACTTCGGCGACGCCTATTGGGTTTGGGCACCGCAAACCATCTACGACCGCAAGGCAAAGAAGTACATGATATACTTTACCCTGAAGCGCAGGGACAACGACAGCCTGATTACCTACTACGCTTACGCCAACAAAGACTTCACAGGTTTCGAGAATGAGCCTGAAATCCTGTTCACTGCCAAGTACGGATGCATCGACAACGACATTATATATAAGGATGGCGTGTACCATATGTTCTACAAAGGCAACATCAAGGACGCGGACGGCAAGGAGCTAAAGAACGGCATACAGCAGGCTACTGCCAAGTCTTTGCGCGGCAAGTGGACGGAAGACTTCAAGTTTATAGACCCCTACGCAGGAACAAAGACCCACGTTGAAGGTTCCGGAGTGTTCAAACTCAACGGCAAAGAGGAGTATGTACTCATGTACGACCTGTACTCCAGCGGCCGTTACGAGTACCAGACATCCAAGGATCTGAAAACCTTTTCAGCCAAATCACAGTCGTTTGACAAAGACTTCTTTCCCCGTCACGGTACGGCAATGTCCCTTACAGCCGACGAAATGAAGCGTATGCAGGAGCATTGGGGCTATGTTTTCGACAATGAAGTGACCACGCCGAAGGAGTGGAGCGGCAATCCGATACTGCCGGGCTTCCATGCCGACCCCGAAATCATGTACTCCAACAAGACCCAACGCTACTATATTTACTCCACTACCGACGGACACCCCGGTTGGGGAGGATGGTACTTCACCTGCTACTCGTCGAAAGACCTCGCCAACTGGCGTTATGAGGGCGTTGCTCTCGACGTGTTGCAAGACACAAAGTGGGCAACTGGCAATGCGTGGGCGCCGGCCATCATCGAAAAGGAGGTTGACGGCAAATACAAGTACTTCTTCTATTACAGTGCGAACACAGGTAAGGCAAAGGCAATAGGCGTGGCCGTGGCCGAAACCCCGCAAGGCCCGTTCACAGACCTTGGATATCCCATCATAGACAAACGTCCTGAGGGACAGAAGAACGGCCAGCAGATAGACGTTGACGTGTTCTCCGACCCCGACACTGGCAAGAACTACCTTTATTGGGGCAACGGTTACATGGCCGGAGCCGTGCTCAACGACGACATGACAAGCATTGACACCACGACAATAGTGCGCATGACACCGCCGGGCGGCTCTCTTGCTGACTACAGATACCGCGAGGCTCCATACGTGTTCAAGCGTAACGGTCTCTATTACTTCCTCTGGAGCGTCGATGACACAGGCTCTCCGAACTACCACGTGGCCTACGGCACGAGCAAGTCGCCGCTCGGCCCCATCGAAGTGGCCGAGAAACCTGTCATACTCATACAGGAACCGGGCGAAGAGATATACGGTACTGCGCACAACAGTGTGCTTCAGATACCGGGCAAGGACGAGTGGTACTTTGTATATCACCGCATAAACAAAGATTACCTGCCCAAAGCGAAGGGGCCGGGCTACCATCGCGAGGTGTGCATCGACCGTTTGGAGTTCAACACTGACGGCTCCATACGCCGCACAACGCCCACACACAGGGGAATAAAAAGCATTAAATAACAAACAATCAACAACTTCAAAGTTATGAATGACAAGAATATCATGAACAAGGCGGCGGACAACATCCGCATTCTCGCCGCATCTATGGTTGAAAAAGCCAACTCCGGGCATCCCGGAGGCGCAATGGGAGGCGCAGATTTCATCAATGTACTGTTCTCAGAGTTCCTGGTTTACGACCCAGAGTGCCCGTCATGGACAGGCCGCGACCGCTTCTATCTTGATCCGGGGCACATGTCGCCCATGCTGTATTCGGCACTTGCGCTGCAAGGCAAGTTCACTCTCGACGAACTGAAGCAGTTCCGTCAGTGGGACTCTCCCACACCCGGACACCCCGAACGCGACATCGAGCGTGGCATTGAGAACACATCAGGCCCCCTCGGTCAGGGACATACGTTCGCAGCCGGTGCAGCTGTGGCCGAGAAGTTCCTTGAGGCCCGTCTCGGCAAGACACCTATGCAGCACAAAATCTACGCCTACATATCCGACGGCGGTGTTGAGGAGGAAATTTCGCAAGGTACCGGTCGCATAGCCGGCATACTTGGCCTGAACAACCTCATCATGTTCTATGACTCAAACGACATCCAGCTGTCAACAGAGTGCAGGGTGGTGATGCAGGAAGACACCGCCGCCAAGTACAAGGCGTGGGGTTGGAACGTCGTAACCATCAACGGCAACGACCCGGACGAGATACGCAAGGCGCTGAAAGAAGCCCAAAAGGAAGAGAAGCGCCCCACACTGATTATCGGAAAGACCGTCATGGGCAAGGGCGCATTGCGTGCTGACGGCACCAGCTACGAGCATTGCATCAACACACACGGTGCTCCGCTCGGCGGCGATGCCTACATTAACACAATAAAGAACCTCGGCGGCAATCCTGAAGAGCCGTTCGTGATATTCCCCGAAGTACAGAAACTGTATGCAGACCGCCGCGAGGAGCTGAAGAAAATAGTCGCTTCACGCCGTGAAGAGGAGCAGAAATGGGCTGAAAGTAATCCCGACAAGGCCGCCCTGTTGGCCGAATGGTTCAGCGGAAACGCCCCCAAGGTGGATTGGAGCGTGCTTGTCCAGAAGGAAGGCTCGGCCACTCGCGCCGCTTCAGCCGCCTGTCTGGGAGTGCTGGCAGAACAAGTTCCGAACATGGTATGCTCGTCTGCCGACCTGTCGAACTCGGACAAGACCGACGGATTCCTCAAAAAGACCCACTCACTGGCCGCCGACGACTTCACAGGAGCCTTCTTCCAGGCAGGAGTAAGTGAACTTACTATGGCTTGCATGTGCATTGGCATGTATCTGCACGGCGGTGTCATACCCGCTTGCGGCACTTTCTTCGTGTTCTCCGACTACATGAAACCAGCCGTCCGTATGGCTGCGCTCATGGAAGTGCCCATCAAGTTCATCTGGACGCACGACGCATTCCGCGTAGGTGAGGACGGCCCGACCCACGAGCCGGTGGAACAGGAGGCGCAGATACGCCTGATGGAGAAGCTGAAGAACCACCACGGCAAGGACAGTGTACGGGTTTTCCGTCCGGCAGACGCAGACGAGACAACTGTTTGCTGGGCTATGGCTATGGAAAACATGGCTACGCCGACGGCACTCGTGCTCTCCCGCCAGAATATCGCCAAACTTCCTGCCGGAAACGATTACGAACAGGCCCGCAAGGGAGCGTATATCGTAGCCGGATCCGACGACAAATATGATGTAATCCTGCTTGCAAGCGGTTCTGAAGTATCTACTTTGGTGGCCGGAGCCGAGCTTCTGCGCAAGGACGGAGTAAAGGTGCGCATCGTCAGTGCTCCGTCAGAGGGATTGTTCCGTTGCCAGAGCAAGGAATACCAGGAGAGTGTGCTGCCGAAGAACGCCAAGATATTCGGCATGACGGCCGGTCTGCCTGTCACGCTCGAAGGCCTTGTTGGTGCCAACGGACGCGTCTGGGGCATGCCGAGCTTCGGTTTCTCAGCTCCTTATAAGGTGCTTGACGAGAAACTGGGCTACACTGGCGAGAACGTATATAAGCAAGTGAAGGCTTTTCTGGCCGAGTAACGTTTCAAAAGACGCAATACTATGGACATAAAGACAGTGGGAATAGCCTGCGACCATGCGGGCTTTCCCCTCAAACAGTTTGTGCTGGAGTATCTTGAACGCCACGGCTACGCCTACAAGGACTATGGTACGTATAGTGACCTTAGCTGTGACTACCCCGATTTCGGCCATGCGCTGGCCGAAGGGGTCGAAAGCGGCGAAGTATATCCCGGCATTGGCATCTGCGGAAGCGGCGAAGGCATCAGCATGACGCTCAACAAGCATCAGGGAATACGTGCCGGACTGGCGTGGATACCCGAGATAGCCCACCTCATCCGCCAGCATAACGATGCCAATGTGCTCGTTTTGCCCGGCCGTTTCGTTGACAACAAGACTGCCGAAGCCATCCTTGACGAATTTTTCAAGACCACTTTCGAGGGCGGACGCCACCAGCGCCGGGTAGGAAAGATACCGTTGAAGCATCACACCCCTACCCCTTCGGCACATTAAATTGTGCCATGGCGCAGCTGTGGCCGGCACATTAAGGCCGCAAACCGCCGCAAGCGTCAACAGAAAAAGAAAGACCAAGCCGACAGAGAGGCACATTGCCTCCGTCGGCTTGGTCTTTTTTCGTTTAACAACGATGCCTGTTCTGACGCTAAAACGGCACTTCTTTCAGGCGCCGGCACTCCGTTTCCAGCCACCAGCGCTTTGGTTTCAAGGCGTCAAGTCTCCGGTTTCAGCCGTCAAAGCCCTTCTTTCAAACCATCAAAGACACTGCTTTCAGCCGCCAAGGGCGTGGTAATCCACAAGACCGGGCATGGGGCTTTGCATAATCCTGCCCAGAGTGTAGCCCTCTATGGCTGCTGCTTCGGCAAGGAAGTGGGAGTAATGGCAGGCTATGCTGCCCACCGCACCCACGGGAAGGTCATTGTGACCGTAGGCAGCTACGTTGCGGCGGAAGAAACTGCGGAAGTTGTCAACGATAATGGAGTGAACCCCGCCGCAGTCTGCCCGTTTGAGAATGTGGGGCGACAGGGATGCGAGGAAGCGGTTGGCCAGCGGCTCGCGATAGACGCGCTCTATCAGTGAGTCGAGCGTCAGCCCCGTGTCGGCAAGGAAGCCGTCGGCCACCGCCTTGGGCAGAAATCCCTTGAACAGGGCGTTGACAAACAGCCGCCCAAGCACAGCCCCGCTGCCCTCGTCGCCGAGGATATATCCCATAGGCGGCGTGTTCATCACAATCGCGCGTCCGTCGTAAAGACAGGAGTTGGCTCCTGTGCCCAATATGGCCGCCATTCCCATACTGCGTCCGCACACAGCCCTTGCCGCAGCAAGCAAGTCGCCGTGTGCCTCAACCCTCGTTGCCGTGGGGAAAGCCTTGGCCAGAAGCTGCTCCATGGCCGGGACTTTGTTGGCACGGCAACCGCTTCCATAGAAGAACACGGCCTCCGGCGACGCTCCCTCCAAAAGTGGCAGCAACTCGCCGGCCAATATGGCTGAAACAGCCGCCGTGTCCTGATGGAAAGGGTTTATGCCCTGAGTGGTGACGCACCTTTCCGCACGTCCGTTTTCGGCCAGACACCATGCGGTTTTGGTGCTTCCGCTGTCTGCAATAAGTATCATAACTCTAAAAACCATGCCCCACCCTACCTGCGGTGGTGGCTTTACTGTGCGGCAAAGTTAACAATTTTGAGCGACAAAACGGGCAGTCCTTCCGCCCATAGTGGCACTTGCGCATCGTAAACGGGCGGTTTACGGGTACTGAACATGGCATTTACGGTAGCCAAATGCGCCATTTACGACCCGCAAACAGGCGGTTTTTGTAAGCAGTATGTCCGTCAAGAGGATACAAATGCATATTAAAGCATCAAAAATGCCTGCGGTTTTGTCCGTAAAGGAGTGCAAAGTGTGAAAAAAGGAGAAAGGGCGAGGCATTTTGATGCAAACGTTTCGTTTTTATAAAATAATGGGTAACTTTGCATAAACCGAACAACGAAAAACCCGAAAGAAAAGATCCTGAATGAACACGAAACGACTACTGTCGGCCGTGGTTTGCATGGTGTTGTCAATACCCTTGCTTGCCCAGAGCCAGTACACTTTTGGCGGCCGAACAATCAACAAATATACAGGCCCCCAGTCCATCTACTACGGCCTGAGGCTCGGACTGTCACTCTCGTCTGTCAGCTCTGACATCCGCGAACTGGACGGCGGCAACATCCAGTCGGGGCTTTCCGTGGGCGGAATCGTAGGATTCCTGCTCTCGCCAACGGCTCCCGTGTCCGTTGAAACGGGGCTTCTATATATGGAAAAAGGCGGCAAGGGCGACATAAACGGCGAGAAAACCACGTTCAACCTGCACTATTTTGAAGTGCCGATAGTGGCAAAATACCGCTACGAGATGGACGATGACCTCTCCCTCCAGCCGTTTCTCGGAGGCTATCTGGCCTTGGGCATAGGCGGAAAGGTCAAGAACTACGCCCAAAAGACAAGCTGTTCGTCCTTTTCAGGCGACCGTTTCCGCCACTTTGACGGCGGTCTGCGCTTGGGATGCGGTCTGGAATACAGTATGGTTTACATAGAACTGGCCTACGACCTTGGCCTTGCCAACATCAGCCACAGCGATTTCGACTCGGCAAGGAACAGGAGTCTGCTCGTAAGTGCCGGAGTGAACTTCTGACAACGGGACACTTACGGTTCAAGTTCCGGGCTTTGCACAAAAGCAAGGCATGGGGGAAAAACTGTGGGGAGGGTGTGTCAAAACGATTTTTGAGGGATTGAGAACTTTTAATTTGAAACTTATCGACGTTAAAAACACGGTCATGGCATAGTAAAATGCCTTGTTATAGCTCTAAAACGGGTATAAAACATAGCCTGTTTTACTTGTGAGTTGCAAATTGTAAGTTTTTCAAATGTCATTTTTCGTTTTGACACACCCTCCCCACAGGCGTTATATGCAACAGGCGGATGCGCAAAGGCAGCCTCCGCCGCCGTCAGACATCTATAATCTTCATCTCGTCGGCCAGTTCCGTATCGGGAAACACGGCCTTGGCCTCGTTGAGCAGCACCGTCTCGTCCTCATAACGTGCGGAATAGTGGCCGAGAAGCAGCCTCCCCACCCCGGCGTCACGCGCCACACGGGCGGCATCGGCGGCAGTCGAGTGGAAATACTTGCGCGCATTGGCCGCATTGTCCTTGCCGTAGGTGCTCTCATGGTACAGGAGCGACACTCCGAGAAGCCGCTTGTGCAGCTGCGGCATATAGGCCGTGTCGCTGCAATAGGCATAGCTGCGCACAGGGTCGGGCGGAGTGACGAGGCGCGAGTTGGCCACTACCGTACCGTCAGCGGCAGTCCAGTCCATGCCGTTCTTTATGTTGTTTATCTGGCTCACGGGTATTTCCAGCGCGTCAATCACGTCCCGGCGGATGTGGGGCAGCGTCGGCTTCTCGCGAAACAGGAAGCCGCAGCACGGAACCCGGTGCTTCAGCGGAACGGTGGTAACGGTAAGACTGCGGTCTTCATATATTACGCCGGCCTTGGTTGTGTCCACAGGATGGAAAACCACCTCGTAATCGAACCCGTTGCAGAAGAATTCAAGCAGTGAAGCGAACATTTCGCCGAACCCTGACGGCGCATAGACATGGAGAGGTGCCGTCCTTCCCAACATCCCGAACGTGGAAATCATGCCGACAAGGCCGAAGCAATGGTCGCCGTGCAGGTGGGATATGAACACATGGTTGAGACTGAGGAAGCGCAAACGGGAGCGGCGCAGCTGCATCTGGGTGCCTTCGCCGCAGTCAACCATGAACAACTTGCCCCTGACCTCAACCACCTGCGACGACGCATAGTGTCTTAGCGTTGGCAAGGCACTGCCACAGCCAAGGATATGCACTCTGAAAGGTTCCATGTCTGTATATATTAAGGTAAGGAAGTCATCGTTTGAACGGGCGCTTCGCAGCATCTTTCGCGCCGGAAGCGAGCCGTCTGTAGCCCACAAAACCTTTGCTGCCGGCAAGCAACAGCGAGTCCGGGCCAAGCACACGTATGTCAAACGTGTCGGAAGAGAGCAGAAGCCGTCCGTTCAACAGCCGCCATGAAGTGTAGGGATGCGGCTCTTTCATGTCGCCAAGAACCGAACCGTCAGGCTGAAGCTCAAAGTTGCGGTCAAGGTTGCCCCACTTTCCAAGCAGCGAAGTGACGTTCACAACGCTGGAAGCCACGGCATTGTTGTCGGAATCGGGCGACTTGATGACGGCCATGCGGTCGCCTGCAAACAGTCCGCCCTTGACTTCGCCGCGCGATGCGGCCTCCTCGATGGAAACGACCACCGTGTCGCCACTGTCAGTGACAAGCTCCAGGGTGTTCATCGACGTGCCTTCGCCACATTTTCCATACACTGCAGTGTCATTGACTTCCATTTTCAAGGGGGAAACATACTCCATTTTCGCCTTGTTCTTCTTGCCTCCGCACCCTGCAATCACAAGGGATGCCAGCAAAACCGCGGCAATACTCAACTTTTTCATGTCGGTCTCTTATTCGTTTCACAATCGTTTGGCCGTGCAAAGTGCGCCGTTCCGCCACCGTACAACGGCCTCTTCGGCCTCATTTCCGTTCCAGTGCCTTGGCTTCGTTCCACAGTTTGTCCATCTCGCCGAGCGTCATGTCCTTCAAGGGTTTGCCCATTTTGATGCTGTGAGCCTCGATATAGTTGAACCTACTGATGAACTTGCGGTTGGTTTTCTCCAGAGCCGTGTCGGGATTGAGGTGGTATAAGCGTCCCGCATTGATGACACTGAACAGGAAGTCGCCCAGTTCCTCAAGCGAACGCTCCCGGTCTCCCTTGCGAAGTTCCCGCTCCAGCTCGTCCAACTCTTCCCTTACCTTGCTCCAGACATCGCCCTTGTCCTCCCAATCAAAGCCGACATTGCGCGCTTTGTCCTGTATGCGGTATGCCTTAATCAGCGACGGAAGGGCTTCAGGCACACCTGACAGCACGCTCTTGTTGCCGTCTTTCTCCTTCAGCTTTATCTGTTCCCAGTTCTCAATCACCTGTTGGGCGGTGGAAACCTCCTGCTCCCCTACCTCCGAAGCGTCTTCTCCGTAGGGCAAAGGACGCGGTTGGGCGGCACCAACCTGCGAAGGATGATATACGTGGGGATGCCTGAAAATAAGTTTGTCGGTAAGTTTGTTGCAAACATCGGCCATGTCGAACCCGCCGTTCTCGCTGCCTATCTTGGCATAGAAGCAGATATGCAGGAGCACATCGCCAAGTTCCTTGCAGATGTTGGGCTGGTCGTTGTTCAAAAGAGCTTCACACAGTTCGTAAGTCTCCTCGATTGTGTTGGGCCGCAGGCTCTCATTTGTCTGCTTTCTGTCCCACGGACACTTCTCACGCAGCGTGTCAAGCACGTCAAGAAGCCGTCCGAAAGCGGCCATCTTGTCCTGTTTCGTATGCATAATGCTCATTTAGTAATGCAAAAGTACTCATTTCCCATTGAAAATGCTTAATTTTGCAGCGTTTTATGCGGATTTCAAGACATAAAAATTCATAGAATAAAAGAGAAAACACATAGAGATGGAATTAGCAAGTAAGTACGATCCACAAGCCGTGGAGTCGAAATGGTATCAGTATTGGCTTGACAAAAAGTTGTTCAGCAGCAAGCCTGACGGTCGCGAACCATACACTATCGTCATCCCTCCGCCCAATGTGACGGGTGTACTCCACATGGGTCATATGCTAAACAACACCATTCAGGACATCTTGGTGCGCCGTGCGCGCATGGAAGGAAAGAACGCTTGCTGGGTTCCGGGCACCGATCACGCATCGATAGCCACCGAGGCAAAGGTGGTGAACAGGCTTGCGCAACAGGGAATAAAGAAGACTGACCTGACACGGGAGGACTTCCTGAAGCACGCATGGGACTGGACCAACGAGCACGGAGGCATCATTCTCAAGCAGCTACGCAAGCTCGGAGCAAGCTGCGACTGGGATCGCACAGCCTTCACCATGGACGAAACGCGCTCGAAGGGCGTGATAAAGGTGTTCTGCGACCTGTATCGCAAGGGGCTTATATACCGTGGCGCACGCATGGTGAACTGGGATCCGAAGGCTCAGACGGCACTCTCCGACGAGGAAGTGGTCTATAAAGACGAACATTCCAAGCTGTACTACCTGCGCTACATGGTGGCTGAAGACCCAGGCAAGTACGCCGTGGTGGCCACGACCCGTCCCGAGACGATCATGGGCGACACAGCCATGTGCATAAACCCCAACGACCCGAAGAACCAATGGCTCAAGGGCAAGCACGTGATTGTGCCGTTGGTCGGGCGGGAGATACCCGTTATCGAGGACGATTACGTTGACATAGAGTTCGGAACAGGTTGCCTCAAGGTGACACCTGCCCACGACATCAACGACCACGCCCTCGGATTGAAGCACCATCTTGAGACGATAGACATATTCAACGACAACGGAACGATAAGCGATGCGGCAGGTCTCTACGTGGGAATGGACCGTATGGACGTGCGCAAGAAGATAGAAGGCGACCTGAAAGAGGCCGGACTGATGGAAAAAGTGGAAGACTACAACAACAAGGTAGGCTTCTCCGAGCGCACCAACGTGCCTATCGAGCCGAAACTGTCAACGCAGTGGTTCTTGTCGATGCAGCACTTCGCCGACATAGCCCTTTCGCCTGTGATGGACGACGAGATAATGTTCTATCCGCAAAAGTACAAGAACACCTACCGCCACTGGCTTGAGAACATCAAGGACTGGTGCATCAGCCGCCAGCTATGGTGGGGACACCGCATCCCGGCCTACTACTTCGCCACCGCAGAAGGCAAGAAATCGTTTGTCGTAGCCGAGACTGCCGACGAGGCTTTGGCCGAGGCACAGAAGCAGAACCCTGCGCTCACGGCAGCCGACCTGGAGCAAGACAGCGACTGTCTCGACACTTGGTTCTCGTCGTGGCTGTGGCCAATATCGGTGTTCGACGGAGTGAACAACCCCGACAACGACGAAATCAAGTACTATTACCCCACGAGCGACCTCGTTACCGGCCCGGACATCATCTTCTTCTGGGTGGCGCGCATGATAATGGCCGGCTACGAGTATCGCGGAACCATGCCGTTCAAGCACGTTTACTTCACCGGTATCGTGCGTGACAAGCTCGGACGCAAGATGTCGAAAAGCCTTGGCAACTCGCCCGACCCTCTGATGCTTATTGACAAGTATGGCGCCGACGGTGTGCGCATGGGCATGATGCTTTCCGCACCGGCCGGTAACGACATTCTGTTTGACGAGAGTTTGTGCGAGCAGGGACGCAACTTCAACAACAAAATATGGAATGCGTTCCGCCTGGTGAAAGGTTGGCAGACTGCAGATGCGGCTCAGCCGGAAACCAACGCCATCGCCATAAAGTGGTTTGAGGCCAAACTGAGACAAACCAATGCCGAGATTGACGATATGTTCCGCAAGTACCGCATATCGGAAGCCCTCATGGCGGTATATAAACTGTTCTGGGACGAGTTCTCAAGCTGGTATTTGGAAATGGTCAAGCCAGCCTACGGACACCCCATAGACACAACTACTTACAAGGCAACGCTTAAGTTCTTCGAAACACTGCTCAAGATGCTGCATCCGTTCATGCCGTTCATCACAGAAGAGCTGTGGCAACACATATATGACCGTGCCGATGGCGAGTCGATAATGCGCGACAAACTGGCGACCAACGCCCCCACTGACGACGACAAGAAGCTGATTTCCGACATTGAAAGCGTGAAGCAGATAGTTGCTGGTGTACGCACTGTGCGCAACCAGAAGAGCATCGCCAATAAGGAAAAGCTCGAACTGCAGGCCATCGGCGGCAACGTTTTCAGCGCTTACGACAGCATTGTCGTGAAGATGGCCAACGTGGACGAGGTGAAGACCGTGGCTGAAAAGGACACCTCGGCAGCCACATTCATGGTGGGAACATACGAGTTTGCGGTACCATTAGGCAGCATGATTGACGTTGATGCCGAGATTGCCAAGCAAGAAGCGCAGCTCAAGCACCTCGAAGGCTTCCTCATGGGCATACAGAAGAAGCTGTCAAACGAGAAATTCGTGGCCAATGCGCCCGAAGCAGTGGTGGCCATGGAGCGCAAAAAGCAAAGCGACAGCGAAGAGAAGATTGCCGCTCTCAAGGAGTCAATAGCCGCATTGAAGAGCAAATAACGCCGGTTGGCAGGGCAATAACGCCGGTTGACATGGCAATAACGCAATATTGAAGAGCAAATAAAACCGTGTTGGAAGAGCCGGCTGCCCAATAAAAGGGCAAACAACGGCAACCCGCCAACGATAAAAAGCCACGCTGAACGAGGAGAATGTGCTCCTTTTTCAGCGCGGCTTTGTTTTTTTCGACCCGCGGATGGTCACTCTGTGACCCTAATCCAGTCTATATCCAGATTCCCGCGCACACCCTTTTCGTCCGGTTCTGCGGCAACAAAGCCGAATTTAGCGCCAATCCACTTGCCTTCACGCATCTGAAACTCGTCGCCAACGGGCTTGAACTTCTTTCCGTCCGTACTGTATGCGAATGTCATCTTCGCGCCTTTTGCCACCGTAAGTCTCAGGTAAATGTCCATATAGAGTGCCGGATTGTACTGTATCTTGTCGCTCCGCGTTGGCTTAAGTTCCGCCAAGGTCTTGGCCGTCTCGGCCTTTCCCTTGTCAGCCTTGGCGCAAACGAGCTGCTGAAGCTGGAACTTGTCGCCTACACGCTTCACTATCAATGCGCTATAGTCAAGTCCCATCATTACCAAACCGCCGAACTGTCCCTCTTTCTTTGCCGCAAAACTAACCTTGGCCGTGGCAGTAAACTCATCGGCCGGAGTCTTTTGGAGCAGCATATTCGGCACGTTCCACAGGCTTACGCTCTGCTTTTCCATACGTGAAGTGTACAGACGGAAGAAGCCATTGGGCGTAGGCTGGCCGAAAGTCTGGTCGTAATTGGCCGGCCACTGCCACTGTTTGCCGAGCGAAACGGTGTTGAATTCGTCGCTTTCCGCAGGGTTTTCTACTGGGAAAGTGCCGCCCACGTTCGGTTTCCTGTATGTTGTGACAGGCTCACCGCACAGGCTGCCGCTCTTGGCTGCGCCCATTACCGGCCATCCGTTTGCCCATTGTACCGGTTGGAGGTGCACTACCCTGCCGTAAGCCCCCTTGTCCTGGAAGTGCATGAACCAGTCTTCGCCCTGTGCGGTGTGTATCCAGCCGCCCTGATGAGGCCCGTTAATGGGACTCTTGCCCTGTGCCATGACCGTCTTGCACTCATACGGGCCGTATGGAGAGCGGCTTCGCATGGCCAGTTGCCAACCTTTTTCCACTCCGCCGGCCGGTGCCATAATCCAATACCAACCGTCGCGCTTGTAGAACTTCGGCCCTTCTACAGTATGGTTTTCGTTTCCGCCGTCAAACACCATGACCGGGTCGCCTATGGCGCGCGTACCGTCGGCCGAAAGCTCACGTACAGAAAGCACACTGTTGAATCCGGCGCGGCTGCCGGCCCATCCGTTGACGAGATAGCAGCGTCCGTCGTCGTCCCAAAGCGGCGAAGTGTCAATCATGCCCCTGCCTTCAACCACACAGACGGGCTTCTCCCACTCGCCGGCGGGGTCTTTTGTCTTCACCATGAACACGCCATAGTCGGGGTCGCCCCAATAGATATAGTACTCGCCCTGGTGGTATCTTATGCACGGCGCCCACACTCCCATGCCGTGGGCGGGCTTGTCGAACACCTCTTTCGGTTCGAGCGACTTGAGCGCATGGCCTACTATCGTCCAGTTGACAAGGTCTTTGGAGTGCAGAACGGGCAGTCCGGGCAGATGGTTGAACGAACTTGCCGTGAGATAGAAGTCAGTTCCCGACGCACCGACGCACACGTCGGGGTCGCTGTAGTCGGCATTTATTACAGGATTGGTGTAGGTTCCGTCGCCGTTGTCAGGACTCCACACCTGCGAACGGTACTGTGCCTGTGCCGTAATGCAGGACACAGACAGGGTCAGTAGCAAAAGTTTTGGTTTCATAGTGGTTTTATTTTTAGTTGGTAATTGTCGTCTGCGGTTATCCGCATCACTCTCTTTATATCGTCATCAGTCGGCGACAGGCTCAAAGCCACGTGCCCCATGGTGCGCCTCAGGTTGATTTCCACACACGGATGCACAAGGAAACCGTTGCGGTCTGCACAGGGCACGACCATCATGTCAACGCCAAACGCCCCCGTATAGCGTCCGCCAAGTTCGCCGGCCATGAAGTTGCAGATGCTTTTCTTTATATTTTCGAGCAATGTGACTGGCACATAGCGGATTATCATTTCGAGTTTGGTCTGCTCCGTGGCTATGATATTGCCCGTATAAGCCCCGTTTACGGTGTCGAACATGGACAGTCCTTCGTAGGAAACCCTCCCGTTTCCGTCGCAAAAGAACTCCATCCCGAAGTCCTTTACCTTTCTATAATACGGCTCAACCATGAGACTCCCCTGCGCAATCAGCATGTTTCTTATCCATCCGTGCAGGTGCGGCTCGCTTATGTCGCCGTCCACAAACCGCAAACCGCGCCCGCTGCAACTCCAGGGAGCCTTTATGACGGCCTGCCCCAAGCGGCTGACACACCCGGAGACCTCATCCATAGACGTACACACGAACGACTGCCCCACCAGTCCGTCCATCCCGGAAAGGAAGCCCAGCAGCTTGCACGACGTGGAGCGGTGGGACAGCATACGCAAGCCGTCGAGTTGTTCCAAGTCGGGCAGCAACTGCCTGTCAACGCCGTGGCGCAACAGGAAGTTGCGCAAGGCCACATCCCAGCCCCAAGGCTCTATCCGCGAGAAACAGAGGGACGGGAGACCTGACGGTTCGATGAACCAGACACGCTCAAACTGCCGTTCTGCCTGAACCGAAGCCCTCTTCAGTGCCTTCAAGGCGTAGTCGCGGTCCTCGACAAGCACCGCATCGCCGTCAGAAGCCCACAGTGCCGGAAGGAAGCCAAGCCCCGTCTTCAACTGCCGGGCGGCGTGGGGAGCAGTGAAATTGGCCGTGTTTCCGGCCAGAACGAGGTCGTGTTCGGGATTGAATATGTGCAGTGTCATTGCCGTATGCGCTGTGTTATGTTCTTCAACAATGCAAATTTACAACCTTTTCCCCAATTTCACCCCAAATGACTTGGGGAGAAAGCGGCGGAAAGTGGCGGAGGCGCATTTTTTCAGGCGACGGTTCCCGGTGGCTTGCCGCGCGTTATAGAACATGCGTAACGGGTGTTTCATAAGGCAAAAAGCCTTACATTATGCAGCAAAGTCCCTACCTTGCAAGACAAGACACAGCGCCTTGCAAAGCCCTGACGGCCAGTTGCTTTCAAAAACGGCCAAGTTGCGGGTCGTAAACCGCCCGTTTACGGTGGCCAAACGGGCGGTTTGCGACACAAGACCGGCAGGGTTTCTCATGCGCAAGGGGAATGTCTTTTCACAAAAACATTCGGGACGGCAACGCTTTCCCGATATTTTGCAACATAGAGTTTGCATTTCTCGAATAAAGTATTAACTTTGCAGCTGATTAAAGCTGTCTGACAAAGAGCATGGAAGATTTCTTCAAGACCCATACATATCTGGTCGAGCACACCAACTCCAAAATCCGCCGCCGGCTGATGGACGAGATAGACTGGAGCGCACGGATGATAGGCATCAAAGGGACGCGAGGTATAGGCAAGACAACCTTCCTGCTGCAATATGCAAAAGAGAACTTTGACGTGAACGACAGGCGCTGCCTCTATGTGAACATGAACAACT
>CAVAPI010000041.1:0-18561 GCA_963590445.1 Lachnospiraceae bacterium
CTTTGTGCTGTGCAGCGCAATGGCCTCGGCGCAGCAGGAGGAAGTGACTCTTACTGAAGCCGGCACACTTTCGGAGAAAATCGGCGATGACCAAAAGTACACAATCACGAGCCTGAAAGTGTCCGGCCCGATCAACGGCACGGACGTGAGGTATCTGCGCGAAATGGCGGGAGTGGATGTCAATTGTGGAAGTACTGAAGGCAAACTCACTGACTAGGATCTGACAGACGCAAACATTGTTGAGGGCGGAGAGAACTATTATTCTTATCCTTATCTTCGTACCGAGAATGACGTACTCGGAAGTTATACATTCCAGTATTGCAAGCTGACAAGTATAAAACTTCCCAGCTCCGTGACGAGCATCGGCAAAAAAGTGTTCTATCTTGCCACAGGCCTGACTTCCGTCACAATCGGCAATGCCGTGGCAAGCATCGGCGAAGATGCGTTCTATAGTTGCCACGGGCTGACCTCCGTCACCATCCCCAATTCCGTGAAAAGCATCGGCCTTAAAGCGTTCTCACACTGCATAGGCCTGACTTCCGTCACCATCGGCAATTCCGTGACAAGCATTGGCAGTAGTGCGTTCTCTTGGTGCTCAGGCCTGACTTCCGTCACCATCCCCAATTCCGTGACAATAATTGACTATAGTGCGTTCGGTAGTTGCTCAAGCCTGACCTCTGTCACCATCGGCAATTCCGTGACAAGCATAGGCGGCTATGCATTCAGTGGTTGCACCGCCATAGTCAAATTAGTAAGCCTAAACACGACTCCGCCCAAGTGCGGCGACTGGGCTCTGTGGGGCATCGACAAGGAGAAATGTACGTTATATGTTTACGCAAGCTCGCGCGAGGCATACAAGGCAGCCGACCAGTGGAAGGACTTCAAAAATGTGGAGGTGATAATGGCTCCGGTTGGACAGGTGCAAGTGACTCTTGCTGAAGCCGGCACACTTTCGGAGAAAATCACCGGCGACCAAAAGTACACAATCACGAGTCTGAAAGTGTCCGGCCCGATCAACGGTACGGACGTGAGGTATCTGCGCGAAATGGCTGGACAGGATGTCAATGGTGGAAGTACTGAAGGCAAACTCACTGACTTGGATCTGACAGACGCAAACATTGTTGAGGGCGGAGACTACTATTATATTCCTGATTATCGTACCGAGAATGACGTACTCGGAAGATTTACATTCAGGAATTGCAAGCTGACAAGTATAAAACTTCCCAACTCCGTGAAGAGCATCGGCGAATATGCGTTCGTTTGGTGCTCAAGCCTGGACTACATCTCCATCCCCAATTCCGTGAAGAGCATAGGCGGCTATGCGTTCAGTGGTTGCTCAAGCCTTGCCTCCGTCACCATCCCCAATTCCGTGGAAAGCATTGGCAGTGGTGCGTTCAGTGGTTGCTCAAGCCTGACTTCAATAGCAGTGGAGGAAGGAAATGCCTATTACCGCATGGACAGTAATTGTCTTATTGAGACTGCAAGCAATACACTGATAAGAGGTCGCAACCTGACCTCCATTTCCATCCCAAATTACGTGACAAGCATTGGCAGTAGTGCGTTCGACGGTTGTTCAAGCCTGACATTCATCGACATTCCCAATTCCGTGACGAGCATTGGCAGCGATGCGTTCTATGATTGCTCAAAATTGACCGAAGTCACCATCGGCAATTCCGTGGCAAGCATTGGCGAATATGCGTTCTATAGTTGTTCCGCCATTGTCAAATTAGTAAGCCTAAACACGACTCCGCCCACGTGCGGCGGCAATGCTCTGGCGGGCATCGACACGCAGAAATGTACGCTCTATGTGCCCAAGAACTCGCTTGAAGCATACAAGGCTGCCGACCAGTGGAAGGACTTCAACAACATGGAGGAGATGGAAGACACAGGCATCAGTCTGCCCGGCAGCAACGTTAAAGGCGAGATGGTCAAGCGTTATGACACCAACGGGCGCATGACGGACAAACCGACAAAGGGCTTGAACATCCTGAAGATGGGCGACGGCACGGTGAAGAAGGTGATGGTGAAGTAGGCCATGCTATAGGTTCTTGGCTTCGTAAAAGCCGAGAAAAGAAAGTTCTGCACTTCCCTCTTTGCAAAACAAGGTTCTTCCGTTGAACGGACAGATGCGGTATATGCACCAAGACGTATAAAGAGGACCTTATGGAGATGGGATGCGGGGGCGCCGCACCTACTACAATGCACATGAAGCATTTTAGTAGGCGAAGCGCCCCCGCTCCTGTTTCAAAAGAACCTTACGCATAAAAAATAAGCTGCACTCGGCAATACGAAAGCAAACTTTCTTTCCGCCCGTCCGCATTGTCTTTGCCGCATGACAAACAAGAAAGAACAGCTTACAATAGTGAAGGTTGGTGGTGCGGTAGTCGAGGATGAAGCCCGGCTCGGCCGCCTGATTAGAGATTTCAGCCATATCTCCGGGCGCAAGATACTCGTGCATGGAGGAGGCCTGATCCACACAGACGGCCTCGCTCATGGGCATTGGGAGGCGCATGGTGGGCGGACGGTGACATGCCCGGTGTGGTGACGATGGCTATCCCCGGCGTTTTCAGGACGGCATCGGGGTGAAACGTGCGCAAAATGTGGGCGTTTGAGAGCACTTGCAGGTACAAAATGTGTAAATTTGCAGGTATAAAAACCATGTAACCCCAAGGATTATGGATCAAATGATGGACTGGCGGCGGCTGATAACCAGCAAACGGCTCGGACAGGAGCACCGGCACAGCGAGCGGCATGACGACCGCACGGAGTTCAAGCGCGACTATGACCGGCTGATATTCTCCGCTCCGTTCCGCCGGATGCAGAACAAGACGCAGGTGTTCCCGCTGCCCGGCAGTGTGTTTGTGCACAATCGGCTGACGCATAGCCTTGAGGTGGCCAGCGTCGGCATGTCGCTCGGCAACGACGTGGCGCGGAGCCTGTATGCCAAACGCCCGGAATTGAGAGGAACGATGTTCGATGAAATAGGGCAAATAGTGGCCTCGGCGTGTCTTGCGCACGACATGGGCAACCCTCCGTTCGGCCATTCGGGCGAGAAAGCCATGCAGACTTTCTTCACCGAAGGCAAGGGCAAGGAGCTGAAAGGCATGCTCTCGCCGGCGTTTTGGAACGACATAACCCACTTCGAGGGAAACTCCAATGCTTTCCGGTTGCTGACCCACAGGTTCAAAGGCCGCCGTTCGGGTGGCTTTGTAATGACTTATTCGACTCTCGCAGCCATAGTGAAGTACCCTTTCTCGTCGGGTGCGGCCGGCAAGAAAGGCAAGTTTGGCTTTTTTGGCAGCGAACAGGAATACTATGAACGCCTTGTTGACGAAATGGGGATTATTCGTTTGTCTGCCCCCAACGAGCCTCTTATGTGCGTGCGCCATCCGTTGGTGTATCTTGTGGAGGCCGCTGACGACATCTGTTACGAGATTATGGACATTGAAGACGCCCACAAACTTAAGATTATCTCATTCGACGAGACCACGGAACTGCTGCTCGGCTTCTTCGATGACGGCGTGAAAGGCAAGATACTCAGGCGCATTGACGAGGAGCAACTGACGGACAACAACGAGAAAGTGGTGTACATGCGCGCCTGTGTGATAGGCTTGTTGGAGAAGGAGTGCGCCGCTGCCTTCGTTGAGAACGAGGATTTGATACTCCGGGGACGGTTCGACGGATGTCTTATCGACCACGTTTCGCCTGCGTGCAGTGCGGCTTACCGCAGGTGCGCAAAGCTGTCGAAGTCGCGCATATACGGAAGCAAGCCCGTGCTTGACGTGGAGTTGTCCGGTTACAAGATAATGGAAACGCTCATGGAGCTTATGGTTGAGGCTGCCGTACATCCTGAACGTTACTACTCACAGCAGCTCATACGCCGTGTGAGCGACCAGTACGACATCGAGTCCGACGACCTTGAAACCCGCCTCATGGCCGTTATCGACTACATAAGCGGCATGACCGATGTCTATGCCCTCGACATTTACCAGAAAATCAACGGAATTTCATTGCCGATAATATAGTAAAAATCATAAGGAAAGGTCATGTCTGCATGATGGATGGAGGCCTTTACCTTATGGTTTTCTTTGCACCGTCCTGCTTGTAGTGGTTGTCGGCAAATTCCAAGCCGCCTGTTATGCTCAGCCTTCCTCCTTCCTGTGCTGAATCCAAGTCCGCATTGTAGGCGTTCGTCCCCATTCCCTTGTTGCCCAAAGAGCCAGCCGCCCCAATCCAATGTTCATAAACGGATGTTTACGCGGCCCCATACCGCACTGCGAATAAGCACCGGTTGCTCCTGCAACGGGCAGTAGCGCCAATAGAGCCCTTTCGTCTCCGTATATGTTTCTTGATTACGATGACAACGAGTATGTCGGAACGCATCCTCTTGGCCGGAAATGCGTTCTGCCTTTTGTCGTGTCCAGATTATTTCTCCTTGTATATCACGCTGTTTGCGCCGCTTGTTATCTTCAGGGCTTCGGGATGTTCCTTTATATAGGAGTCTATGTGGCGCATACGTTTCTCTTCGAGTATCTCGTCGATGGCTATTAGGATGCCTGTCTCCTCGACATCTCCGAAGCCGTCGTTGATTGCCGTGCCGAAAAGCTTCATTGTGGGGCTGAGACTCATGTATGCGTTGACCAGAGGGGGTATGTTGTAGCCCAGTTTCCGTATCTCCCGGTTGAGGATACGGTAGTCTTCCTTGAACGATTCTTCGCAGAACAGGGTTTCCAGCTCGGCGGGATCGGTCTCGATTTTCAGCGGTTTCATCGGGATAACGAGGTTTTCCTTGTCGTCGAAGTGCTTCTTCAGGAAGTAGAGTATCATGTCTCTGCCCTTGCGGATGTACGAGGGGTACATCGTCATCTTGCCGAAGAAGTACTTTACGTTGGGCTTTATGACTGTCAGTGCGCCGAGTCCGTCCCACAGGTTGTCGAGTGCGAAGAGGCTTTTGGTGCCGTTCTTGCTCGTGTTCTGGTAGCCGAGCGACACGAAACTGCGCCCCAGCTCTATGGTTTGCGGCATGTAGTCGCGCATGAACTTGTCGGAGAAGTGGAACATGTGGCTGGTTGCCAGTACGGGTTGCCCCTGTTTGTCTATGTCAACGTCGGTCCCGCAGATGTAGCGGTAGCCGCCTATTATCTCTTCGGCTTCGGGATTCCACACGATGAGCTGCTTGTAGCAGTTGTCCGACGTGTCGAATTCGTCGAGGTCGAGGGCTTTTCCCGTGCCTCCTCCGGCCTCTCTGAACACCATTTCGCGCAGTCTTCCTATCTCGCGGAGCACGTTTGGCGCATCGTGGGCGTCTATAACGTATATCTCGTTGTTGCTTTTGTTGGTCATGCGCAGCTGCTTGTCGGGAGTCAGTTCGCTCTTAATCAGCTCTTTGTCGCCCGGTTGTATTATTTCCTGTTCCATTTCCGGATTGTTGTTTGCTTGGTCTTTGTCGGAATGTTTATAGCTTGTACACGATGTCCTGCACGTATTGTGCCCATTGTGCCGGTGTTTTGCTCTTGTCAAACGTCTGCCAGGGTATAGGCTTGCCTATGGCTATGCGGAACGTCTTGTGGGTATTCTTGTACATCTCATCGACAAGGAAGAGCATAGCCGCGTTGAATTTGCCGAAGTGGCGGTCGGAAAAGTTGGCCAGACGGTAGAAGAAGTCGGAGTTACTGCCCCCGAAATGTATAGGAACCACGTCGCGCTTGTACTCTACGCTCTTGGTTATGAAGGTCTTTTTCCACGGTATGTCCCTCACAGTGCCGTCCTTTCCGCGCCGCGAACAGATGCCTGCGGGGAACATGAGCATGTGGTTGTCGCTCGTGAAGCCCCGCTCCACCATTGCGGGGAAGCTGCGTCCCTGGCTTCCGGTCTTGTTTATGGGGATGCAAAGCGGCGCGAGGCCGGGCAGATTCATAAGCAAGTCGTTGACAAGGTAGCGGAACCGGCTGTCGTAGTGCCGCCCTATGATGGAGCCGAGAGCCACTCCGTCCTCGCCGCCAAGGGGGTGGTTGCTCACGAAGGTGTAGAGCCGGCCGTCGTTCTTGTCGGGCAGGTTTTCCGTGCCCACCATTTCGAGCGTCATGTCGAGGTATCTGACACACTCCTCAAGCCATTCCGTGCCTGTCAGGTGGCGGCTTTCCCAGAGAAAGCGGTTCACCTCGTCCTGGTGGATGATGCGTTTCAGCCATGCCACAAGCAGAGAGGGGACGAGCTTGGCCTTGTTCCCCATCTTTGACCGCAATATTTTATCGATGTCGATGGTCTGCTTTGAAATGCTGTCCATTTCTCTCTCAACTTACTAACGCTATGCAAAAGTAGCGGAAAAGTTTTAGAAAGTGCTTCCTTTTGTTGGAAAAATCACCGAAAAACAGCATTTTTGCTATGTTTTAATGCCGTTGAAACGGCTTTTGTCTTTTCCCGTTGTGCGTGCCGTCTGCCGCCCTGCCGTTTCCGCGGTGTGGGTTTGTCAAGTAAAATGCAAGGGTTTGCAGCCGGTTCCCGGTGCATGTGGAAGATGCGGGAAGGCTGTTTCGCAGGGCAAACAGCGCTGCTTTGCCGGGCAAAATCGGCTGCCTTGCAAATACCTGACGGCCAGTCGGTTCCGCAAGCGGTCGGGTCGTGGTCAGTAAACGGCCGGTTTACGGGGCGTAAACGGGCGGTTTGGCAGTCGCAAACCGCCGGGTTGTGCTCCGCAAGTGTCCGGGTTTTGCACACCCTTTCCACCGTTTCCGTGCCGGAACGGGGCGGTTGCCATGGCGCGGCCCCACCGGCTGTGTGCCGCAAAAGGTCAAAAAAATGATGCGGAAAGGCAAAAAGAGTGGGGCGAAGTGGGGGAATGTGGTGGAAAATGCTTACCTTTGGCCTCGAAATGCATTAATATGTACGTATGCGATTTTTGGGTAACATAGAGGGAAAGGTCGATTCAAAGGGGCGGGTGTTCCTCCCGTCAGCGTTCCGCAAGGCTTTGGCGTGCGGCGACGGCGGGGCTATGGTGCTCCGCAAGGACGTTTTCCAGGACTGTCTGGTGCTTTACCCGGAAGAAGTGTGGAACGCGCAGATGGACAGCCTGCGCCTCAGGCTCAACAGATGGAACAAAGCCCACCAGCAAGTGTTCCGCCAGTATGTGTCGGAGGTTGAGTCTGTCGCGCTCGATGCCAACGGGCGCATACTCATACCCAAGCGTTACCTCAGGCTCGCCGCCATAGACCAGAGCGTCAAGTTCATCGGTATGGGCGACACAATAGAGCTTTGGGCGGCGGAAAAGACCGGGCAGCCATTCATGGAACCGGCCGCTTTCGGCCAGGCGCTCGAAGGTTTGATGGACACAGACGGCATTGCGCTATGATAAAGACGGCAGAGACATACCACGTGCCAGTGCTCCTGAACGAGAGCATCGACGGCCTTGCCGTGCGCAGGGGCGGCGTCTATGCCGATGTGACGTTCGGCGGAGGCGGCCACAGCCGTGAGATACTGTCGCGGATGGGCGGCTCCGGCCACCTCTACAGCTTCGACCAGGACGCCGACGCCGAGGCCAACATCCGCAAAGGGGGCCTGTGCGGAGGTGCGGATGCCGCCGGTGGGGCGGGAGAGGAGCCCTGTTTCACCTTCGTCCGCAGCAATTTCCGCTACCTGAACAACTGGATGCGCTACTACGGAGTGGAGCGTATCGACGGCCTTCTGGCCGACTTGGGAGTGTCGAGCCACCACTTCGACGACGGGGAGCGCGGCTTCTCGTTCCGTTTCGACGCTCCTTTGGACATGAGGATGAACAAGCGCGCAGGTGCAACCGCCGCCGACATAGTGAACACCTATGCCGAGGCGCGGCTCGCCGACGTGCTTTACCTCTACGGAGAGCTGAAAAACTCGCGCCGTCTGGCCGCCGCAATAGTCAGCACCCGCACGCAAAAGAGCATAAAGACCACCGGCGACCTCGTGGAAGCGGTGGAGAAACAGCTGCCGCGCGAACGCTCCAAGAAAGACATGGCGCGCGTTTTCCAGGCCCTGCGCATCGAAGTGAACCGTGAAATGGACGCTCTGCGCGAGATGCTTGCCGCAGCTACGGAGCTTCTCTCCCCCGGCGGGCGCCTCGCAGTGATAACCTACCACTCGCTCGAAGACCGCATCGTGAAGAACATAATGAAGACCGGCAACGCCGAAGGCAAGCTCCGACAGGACTTCTTCGGACGCATTGAGAGTCCGCTCCGCACCGTCGGCAAGGTCATAGTGCCCGGTGCAGACGAGCAGCAGCGCAACCCGCGCAGCCGGAGCGCAAAGTTGCGCATAGCCGAAAAGGCATGACAGCAGAAGCGAAGACCGAGAAAAGATGAAGAAAGACGATAAGGAAAAGCAGGAAACGGCCGCCATGGACAGCGCAGACAAGGCTTCCAGACAGCCCGAGGCGGGCAAGGCCGGAGAACAACCGGTCGGCCTGACCCTGCAAATGATAAAGGACAACGCACGCGAAGACGACCCCAAGCCTTCGCCGGCGCTCACTCTGCGCAAGATACTCGGCGGCGACATACTCACAGCCGACCTCGTGCGGCGGCAGATATGGCTCATACTGCTCGTCTTTGCGTTCACTGTTGTCTATGTGGCGTTCAGATACCAGTGCCAACAGGACATGATACAGATGGACAGGCTCGAGACAGAACTGAAAGACGCCAAGTACAAGGCTCTGTCAAGCTCAAGCACGCTCACCGAACGGTGCCGCGAGAGCCGCATACTCGAACTGCTGAAGAGCAGCAACGACAGCACGCTCCACATAGCCGACCAACCTCCGTACAAGATAAACGTGCCCGACAGTCATGAGTAAGTTCAGAAACGACAAGGTGATGCCGCGCTACTTCGCGATAGCGGTCATCCTCACACTGCTGGGCATTGCCATTGTGGGCAAGGCCTTCTACATTATGACCGCCAAGAAGGAGTATTGGACCGAAGTGGCGTCGCGTCTCAAGCGCGACAGCGTCGATGTGAAGCCCAACAGGGGCAACATCCTGAGCTGCGACGGCCAGCTTATGGCCAGCAGCATACCCGAATACAAGGTGTATATGGACTTCCAGACCGGCGGAGAGGAAAAGGACTCTATGTGGAAAGCCAGCGTTGACGAAATCTGCGAGGGGCTTAACCGCATCTTCCCGGAGAAGTCGGCAGCCGAATTCAAGCGGGATCTGGAAAAGGGACACCGGAAAATGGCGCGCAACTGGCCCATCTGGCACAAGCGGATAGACTACGGGAAATACACGGAGGTAAAGGCTCTGCCCGTTTTCTGCCTGCCTATATATAAAGGAGGCTTCCACTTCGAGGAGTTCAACGCACGCCGCCGACCCTTCGGATCGCTGGCCAAGCGCACCGTAGGCGACATGTTCGGGGCGAAAGACACGGCACGCTACGGTCTGGAACTGTCCTATGACTCCATCCTGCGCGGCACTAACGGACTGACACACCGCCGGAAGATACTCAACAAGTTTATGAACGTGCCCGTCACTCCGCCCATCGACGGTGCGGACATCGTCACTACAATCGACGTGAACATGCAGGACATTGCCGAAAGGGCGGTGATTGACGAGCTTAAGGAGATAAACGGCAATGTGGGGGTGGCCATCCTGATGGAGGTGGCCACGGGAGACGTCAAGGCTATAGTCAACATGACCAAGTGCTCGGACGGCGTTTACCGTGAGGTAAAGAACAATGCTGTGAGCGATTTGCTGGAGCCTGGCTCCGTTTTCAAGACCGCTTCCATCATGGTAGCCCTCGATGACGGGGTGGTGGACACCACATACAGGGTCGATACGGGCACGGGTGTGTGGAACATGTACGGCAGCGACATGAAGGATCACAACTGGCGGCGGGGCGGATACCAGGTCATTTCGCTGCCCAGAACGCTCGAAGTCAGTTCCAACATAGGCGTTAGCCGCATCATAGACGAGCACTACCACAAGAATCCCGAACGGTTTGTGGAGGGCATATACCGCACCGGGCTGGCTTCAGACCTGCACTTGCCCATCGTGGGTTCAACGCCTCCGCGCATCAGGATGCCGAAGAAGAACAGCCGGGGGCAATACACCAACTGGAGCAAGACGGCTCTGGCGTGGATGAGCATAGGCTATGAGACGCAGATACCGCCCATTTCGACCGTCACTTTCTACAATGCCATAGCCAACAACGGGCGCATGATGCGCCCCAGATTTGTCACCAAGGTGGTGAAAAACGGCGTTACGCTGATGGAATTTCCGCCGGAGGTGATCAAGGAACACATCTGCAAGCCCAAGACACTGAAGGAGATGCAGGCCATACTGGAGCACGTTGTGAGCCAGGGGCTGGGCAAAAAGGCCGGCTCACCGTCGTTCAAGGTGGCCGGAAAGACCGGCACGGCGCAGGTGTCCAAGGGCGCTGGGGGCTACAAGTCGGGCGCTACCAACTATCTACTCAGCTTCGCGGGATATTTTCCGGCCGACAATCCGCGCTACAGTTGCATAGTATGCATACAGAAGTCGGGCCTTCCGGCATCGGGAGGCGGCATGAGCGGAGTGGTGTTCCACCACATTGCCGAGGGCGTGATGGCCAGAAACCTGAAGCTGAGCGTGGCCGATGCGCGCGACGAAACGTCGGTTCTGGTGCCCGATGTGAAGAACGGGAACATACTGGCTGCCGACTTTGTGCTGGCCAGACTGGGCATAAAGACCGACGCACCGTGGAGCGGAAGCTACGCAACGGGCAACCCTATATGGGGGAAGACGGCCAAGGAGCGCAACGAAGTGGAGCTGCAGCGCACGCAGATGTACAGTAACATAATGCCTGACCTGACGGGTATGGGGGCGAGAGACGCCGTGTTCCTGCTCGAAAGCCGTGGCATAAAGGCCGTATTGCACGGGCGCGGCAAGGTGGTGGGGCAGAGTTACGCCGCCGGAAGCGTGACAGTGGCCGGCCGGAAGTGCGAGCTTACGCTCAGATAGCGTGGACTTGCGCCCCGCAAGTGTGCGGTTTACGCTCCGCAAGCGTACCGTTTGCGTTCGGCAAATGCACGGTTTATGCTCCGTAAGTGTACGCTTTACGGCATGGGGATACAGAACTTAAAGTAACGATATAAACGACAAAGACATGAAACTCAGTGAACTTCTTGTCAACGTGAAGCCGCTCTGTATCGACGGGAACGCCGATGTGGAGATCAAAGGGGTTGACATAGACTCGCGACGCGTGGAGTCCGGCCACCTGTTTGTGGCCATCAAGGGTACCCAAACCGACGGCCACGCCTACATAGCAAAGGCCATAGAGCTGGGCGCGGCGGCCATTCTCTGCGAGAGGAAGCCCGAAGGCGCGCCCCAGGACGTGACGTTTGTGACAGTCAGCTCTACCGAAGACGCTGTGGGAAAGGTGGCCACACTGTTCTACGGCGACCCGTCGGGAAAGCTGAAGCTGGTGGGTGTCACCGGGACAAACGGCAAGACAACCGTCGCCACCTTATTATATAATATGTTCAGGAAGCTGGGCTACAAGTGCGGACTGCTCTCCACCGTGTGCAACTACATCGAAGACGAGGCAATACCCGCCGACCACACCACTCCGGACCCCATAGAACTGAACGCTCTCCTGGCGCGTATGGTAGAGGCAGGGTGCGACTTTGCCTTCATGGAGTGCTCAAGCCACGCCATAGACCAGAAGAGAATAGGCGGCCTGAGGTTCGTCGGCGGTATCTTTACCAACCTCACGCGCGACCATCTCGACTATCACAAGACCTTCGAGAACTACCGTAACGCCAAAAAGGCGTTCTTCGACGGACTGCCAAAGGAGGCTTTCGCCATAACAAACGCCGACGACAGGAACGGCATGGTGATGGTGCAGAACACCAAAGCCACCGTGAAAACCTACTCCACACGGTCGGTGGCCGACTTCAAGGCTAAGATTATAGAGTGCCACTTCGAGGGGATGTATCTCGAAATCGACGGCCGCGAGGTGGGCGTACAGTTCATCGGCAAGTTCAATGTGAGCAACCTGCTGGCCGTATATGGCGCGGCTGTGACGCTCGGACAGAAGCCTGACGACGTGTTACTGGTGATGAGCACGCTGCATAGCGTCAGCGGACGGCTCGAACCCCTGCGCTCTCCGCTGGGCTACACGGCCATTGTCGATTACGCACACACCCCCGACGCACTCGAAAACGTGCTCAATGCCATCCACGAAGTGCTCGACGGCAAGGGCCGGGTAATCACCGTGTGCGGCGCGGGCGGCAACCGCGACAAGGGAAAGCGCCCTCTCATGGCGCAGGAGGCTGCGAAACAGAGCGACAGGGTGATTATAACGAGCGACAACCCGCGCTTTGAGGAACCCCAGGACATCATCAGCGACATGCTGGCCGGCCTCAACGCACAGCAGATGCGCAAGGTGGTGAGCATAGTTGACCGCAAGGAGGCCATCCGGGCGGCCTGCATGATGGCGCAAAAGGGCGACGTGGTGCTCGTGGCCGGCAAGGGGCACGAGGACTATCAGGAGGTTAAGGGAGTGAAACACCACTTCGACGACAAGGAAGTGATACGCTCCATATTCGGCGAACAGTGACTTTAACACGCCGCCACGGCTCTGCGCCACGCTGAAGGGGCGATGCCTGGGCCTCGGGACGGCACAACACGACTGAAAAATGCTATACTATCTATTCCGTTTCCTCGAACAGTTCGACATACCGGGCGTGCACATGTGGACATACATATCGTTCCGCTCGCTTCTCGCGCTGATTCTCTCGCTGGTAATATCCGCCTGGTTCGGCGAAAGGTTCATCAAATATCTGCGCAAGAAGCAGATTAGCGAGACCCAACGCGACGCTTCCATCGACCCGTTCGGCGTGAATAAGGCCGGCGTACCGTCGATGGGCGGTGTGATAATCATTGCCGCAATCCTCATACCCGTACTGCTTTTAGGCAGGATGCGCAACATCTACCTCATCCTGATGATAGTTTCCACAGTGTGGCTGGGCGTTCTCGGAGGGCTTGACGACTACATCAAGATCTTCAAGCACGACAAGGAAGGGCTGAAAGGCAAGTTCAAGATTGTGGGACAGGTGGGTCTGGGACTCATAGTAGGCCTTGTGCTCTACTTCAGCCCCGACGCTGTGATGCGCGAAAACCTCGCCATAGAGAAACAGCAGACCAGCGAAATAGTGGTGAAGCACCGGGAGGCGGAGACAAAGTCGCTGAAAACGACCATCCCGTTCCTCAAGGGACACAACCTCGATTATGCCAACCTGATGTCCGTCTGCGGCAAATACAAGACGGCAGCCGGCTGGATACTGTTCGTGATAATGACGATTATAGTCGTGACTGCCGTGTCCAACGGCGCCAACCTCAACGACGGCATGGACGGAATGTGCGCCGGCAACTCCGCAATCATAGGGGTTGCGCTCGGCATACTGGCCTATGTGTCGAGCCATATAGAGTATGCGGCCTACCTGAACATCATGTATATACCCGGAAGTCAGGAGCTTGTGGTGTTCATCTGCGCCTTTGTGGGTGCGCTGACAGGCTTCCTGTGGTACAATGCCTACCCCGCACAGATCTTTATGGGCGACACAGGGTCGCTTACCATAGGAGGTATAATAGCCGTGTGCGCCATTATCATCCACAAGGAGCTTATGCTGCCCATACTGTGCGGCATCTTCTTCGTCGAGAGCCTTAGCGTTATGCTTCAGGTGTGGTACTACAAGATGGGCAAACGGCGCGGTGTCAGGCAGAGAATGTTCAAGCGGGCGCCCATACACGACACGTTCCGCACCCAGGAGTGCCAGCTCGACAAGGACTGCCGCTACCTGTTGAAAGGGCCGAAGAGCGTGGTTCACGAGTCGAAGATAACCATCCGCTTCTGGATAGTGACCATTCTGTTGGCCGCACTGACGATAATAACACTGAAAATAAGATAGGAGGAGAACCGACAATGGGCAGGATAGTAATATTGGGCGCCGGAGAAAGCGGTGCCGGAGCAGCCGTCTTGGCAAAGAAAGAGGGCTTTGAAGTGTTCGTTTCCGATGCGTCTGCCATACACGACAAGTACAAGAAGATGCTCGACGAGCACGGTGTGGAGTGGGAAGAAGGGCGCCATACAGAGGAAAAGGTGCTCAGTGCCGACGAGATAATCAAGAGTCCGGGCATACCGTTTGAGGCGCCTATGGTGCGCAAAGCCATGGATAAGGGCATACATATCATAAGCGAAATAGAGTTCGCAGGGCGATATACCGACTCAAAGATGATATGTATCACCGGCAGTAACGGCAAGACAACCACCACATCCCTCATATACCACATCTTCAAGTCGGCGGGCTACGATGCCGGACTGGCCGGAAACATCGGCAATTCGCTCGCCCTGCAGGTGGCTGAAGACCCGCATGAGTACTATATCATAGAGCTTAGCTCGTTCCAACTCGACAACATGTATGATTTCAGGGCCAACATAGCCATACTGCTCAATATAACTCCCGACCATCTCGACCGCTATCAGAACTGTATGCAGAACTATGTTGACGCGAAACTGCGCATCATACGCAACCAAACCCCTGCCGATGCGTTCATATACTGGAACGATGACCCCGTAATCCGCCGGGAACTGGACAAGTATGACATCAAAGCCGTGCAGTATCCGTTCTCCGAACTGAAGGAAAAGGGTTCCATCGGCTACATCGAGGAGGGCGAATACAAGATAGAGAAGCCCACTCCGTTCAACATGGAGCAGGAGAAGCTGAGCCTTACCGGCAAGCACAACATCTACAACAGCCTTGCCGCGGGTATCGCATCGGACATCAGCGGCATCAAGAAGGACGTGATACGCAATAGCCTCGGCGACTTCCCGGGCGTGGAGCACCGGCTTGAGAAGGTTGCAAAGGTGAGAGGCGTGCAGTATGTGAACGACTCCAAGGCCACAAACGTGGACGCCTGCTGGTACGCACTGGAGAGTATGAGGACAAAGGTGGTGCTCATACTCGGCGGAAAGGACAAGGGCAACGACTACAGCGAGATAAGGGAGCTGGTGAAGGAGAAGTGTTCGGCGCTCGTATATCTGGGGGCTGACAACACCAAGCTGCACGGCTTCTTCGACGGTCTGGGCATTCCCGTGCGCGACACCCACTCGATGAAGGACTGCGTGGCGGCCTGCTACGAGCTGGCCAAGCCCGGCGAGACGGTGCTTCTAAGCCCCTGCTGCGCCAGTTTCGACCTGTTCAGGAACATGGAAGACCGCGGCGAGCAGTTCAAGACGCTCGTAAGAAACCTGTAAGAACCGCCTTGCCGCCGGAGCAGCGGGCTTCCGGCGGCACAAAACGACAATACAAGACCGAATGGAAAGAAAGATTGGCAACATCTTCAAGGGCGACAAGGTCATCTGGATGGTGTTTTTCCTCCTCTGCATCATAAGCATTGTGGAGGTGTTCAGCGCATCGAGCAACCTTACATACAAGAGCAACAGCTACATAATGCCGATGATAAAGCACTCGGGCACGCTCCTGATGGGGTGGTTCGTGACCATTCTGGCGCTCAACATGCCGTGCCGCTACTTCAAGCTGGCCCTCCTTCCGCTGATAGTGGTGTCGGTTGTCACCCTTCTGTGGGTGCTTTTCGCCGGCGAAAACATCAACGGGGCGCAGCGTGTCATAAGCGTTCTGGGGCTGACCTTCCAGCCTTCGGAGATTGCCAAGGGCACTGTCATACTGGCGACGGCGCAGATACTGAGCGCAACGCAGACCGACGACGGTGCGGAGAAGTACGCTTTCAAGTGGATACTGAGCGTTACGCTTCCGGCAGCCTTCCTCATAATGCTCGAAAACCTTTCCACTGCGCTCCTGCTCTGCGTGGTCGTGTTCTTCATGATGCTCATCGGCAGGGTGCAGACGCGCCAGTTGGGCAAGCTGCTCGGCGTGGTGCTGCTCGCCGCCGCACTGTTCCTGGGCATGATAATGCTCGTCGGCCATGACACACGCGAGGGGAAACCGGAGCTGACAAAGACGGAAACGGTGGAAAAGCCGAAGGAAAAGAACTCCGTGGAGAAGCTCTTTCACCGTGCAGACACGTGGAAGACGCGTATAGACAAGTTCCTTGACAGCAAGCCGGTGCCGCCCGCAGAGTTCGATCTCGACAAGAACGCACAGGTGGCCCATGCCAATATAGCCATAGTGTCGAGCAATGTGATAGGCAAGGGGCCGGGCAACTCGGAGGAACGCGACTTCCTGCCGCAGGCATTCTCCGACTTCATCTATTCGATCATAATAGAAGAGACCGGCATCATGGGCGCTGCCGTGGTGGTATTCCTGTATATAGTGCTGCTGTTCCGCGCCGCGCGCATAGCAAGTCGCTGCGAGAACAACTTCCCGGCGTTCCTTGTGATGGGCCTGGCGCTGATGCTTGTGGTGCAAGCCATGTTCAACATGTGCGTAGCCGTGGGCTTCGCTCCCGTGACCGGCCAGCCCCTGCCCCTGATAAGCAAGGGCGGCACATCGACAATCATCAACTGCGCCTACATAGGAGCCATACTGAGCGTGAGCCGTTCGGCCAAAAAGAAGCCCGAACCCGTTGGGGCGGAGGCCGGAGCCGGGCCTGTGGAGCCGGCCTGACGGCGGTATGGCGGAGCAAATGCGCCGGGCTGGCTGTACAAACCGCCGGAGCTTGATGCACAAACCGCCCGGTTACGGGCCATAAACCGCCGCTTTACGGACAGCAGACGGGCGGTTTGCGGGTCACAAACCGCCCGTTTGCGAAACCCCGCCCCCTGTCCTGCGCTCCGGAAGGGCTGCAGCGGCAAAAGGAACCGTGCGGCAAAGGGGTAACAAAAAAGACGGAAAGATGTTGCAAAAAGACGGCAAAAAGCCTTAACTTTGCAAAACAGCATAATAGAGAGGACGTAAGGCATGGACGAACTAAGGGTAATCGTCAGCGGAGGCGGCACCGGGGGACACATTTTCCCTGCGGTTTCGATAGCCAATGCCATAAGGAAACACTGTCCGGAAGCCAAGATACAGTTCGTGGGGGCACTGGGGCGCATGGAAATGCAGCGCGTTCCCGCCGCCGGCTACAGCATTGTGGGACTGCCGGTGCGCGGTTTGGTAAGGCCGTTGTGGTCGCCCAAGAACATCGGAGTGCTCATTGACTACGTGGAAAGCAGGCGCAAGGTGCGCTCGCTCATACGTGATTTCAAGCCTATGGTGGCCGTCGGCGTGGGCGGATACGCCAGCGGGGCCACGCTCGACGCCGCCGCCGCAATGGGCATACCCTGCCTTATACAGGAGCAGAACTCCTATGCCGGCATGACAAACAAGCACCTGGCCAGGAAAGCGAGCCGCATTTGCGTGGCATACGACGGCATGGAGAGGTTCTTCCCCGCCGGCAAGATAATGAAAACGGGCAACCCCGTGCGCCAGACCCTGCTGGAAACCACCGTAACGCGCGAGGATGCGATACGCGGCTTCGGGCTTGACCCCTCGAAAAAGACCGTGCTGCTCGTGGGCGGAAGCCTCGGCGCAAGGACCATCAACGAGAGTGTCATGCAGCATCTCGACATGATAGGAGGCTCGGACGTGCAGTTCATACTGCAAACGGGCAAGTACTACAACGCCCAAATCAACGGGCGGCTGAAGCGGAACGCACCGCTCGGGAACCTCGTGGCCACCGATTTCATAGCCGATATGGGCGCAGCCTACCGTGCAGCCGACCTCGTCGTGAGCCGCGCGGGGGCAAGCAGCATATCGGAGTTCTGCCTGATAGGCAAGCCAGTGGTGCTCGTTCCGTCGCCCAACGTGGCCGAAGACCACCAGACAAAGAACGCCATGGCGCTTGTGGACAGGCAGGCCGCCATATACGTCAAGGACTCCGACGCACCCGAAACGCTGCTGCGGCTGGCCATAGACACCGTGGCCGACGACGCGAAGCTGGCCGCTCTCGCCCGCAACATCAGGCAGCTGGCTCTGCCCGACGCGGCCGACGTGATAGCCAAGGAGGTGATAAGACTGGCCAAAGAGGGCGCAGCCGGCAAGTAGCGGCAGGCGCTGAAAGCACAAACAGCCGTAAGGACGGCAGAAAGGGAAACATCAGGAAATGGAACTCAACGACATAAAAGCTGTATATTTCGTAGGCGCGGGCGGCATAGGCATGAGTGCCATCGCCCGCTACTTCATGCACAAGGGGAAAGCGGTGGCCGGCTACGACAAAACCCCGTCGGCTCTCACCGCCCGACTGGAGCGTGAGGGCATGCAGATGCACTACACGGAAGACATAAACGCCATACCCCAGCCATGCAAGGACAGGGATTCCTGCCTCGTGGTCTATACTCCGGCCATACCCGAAAGCCACGCGGAGCTGGCTTACTTCCGCAGTAACGGGTTCACAGTGGAGAAGAGGGCACAGGTGCTCGGCACCCTGACGCGCACGCACAAGGGACTCTGCGTGGCCGGAACCCACGGCAAGACCACCACATCGGCCATCTGCGCCCACATAATGCACCAGAGCCACGTGGACTGCAACGCGTTTCTCGGCGGCATATCGAAGAACTACGGCACAAACTACATACTGAGCGACAGCGACTATGTGGTGATTGAGG
>CAVAPI010000042.1:0-18502 GCA_963590445.1 Lachnospiraceae bacterium
TTTCGCTTGCGCAACCGCAGGAAGTGAAGTGGGCAACCACGCCCGACAGTCTGTACAGAGCATTGTTCTATTACGAGAAAACCAACGATTCTGTGGTCAGAACTGTGTCGATTTCGCAGGTTCCGACGCTGTATCCCACAGCGTTAAAGCCCGAAGAAACGCTATGCACCGACCCGGTTAAGTTTGAAAGCATGTGGATTGGAGCCAACGGGAAGTATCTGAACATTGGTCTATATCTTAAGAACGGCAGCACCCAAGGCGATAGTCTGCACCACACAGTGGGCATGATTCGTGAGTCAGAGACCACGGATGCCGACGGAAAGCGCACCGTTTGCCTGCGCCTGTACCACGATCAGGGCGGCGTACCCGAATACTATTCGTCGCGATATTATATGAGTGTGCCGTGCAAAGGGATTGGCGCCGACTCGGTAGTGGTCATTATAAACACCTACAATGGAACGGTTGAACGCCGTTTCTCCTTGTCAAACCGCTGATTTCCCTTGCGTTTTAATTTTGAAAGCCGGCCCGTAGAGCCGGCTTTCTTTATGCCTTTCCCTTTGCAACTTTGATGTTTGACTAACAAAACTTTGGCTTTCCACAAAAGGAAGTTGCCTGATTTCCATGAGAAAGCTGCCTATTTCCTATGGGAAGCTGTCTGATTTCTTTTTCTTGAAGCGTGCATCCCGTTTCCGAACTTCGGGCTATATCAGTGCGTCAAGCACCGCCAGGTCGTCATCGGTCGTTGCCCAGTTGGTGACGAAGCGGCATATTGTGTGGTCTTTGTCGGCCAGTCCCCAGTGGGTGAACAGCACGTCTTTCGACAGTTGCTCCACCTTTTCGTTGTCTATTATGACGAACTGCTGGTTGGAAGGCGAGTCTATCCAGAACCTGTAGCCCTTGTCGGTGAACATCCGCTTCATCTTCATCGCCTTGTCGATGGCGTTTTTGGAGATTTCAAAGTACAGGTTGTCGGTGAAGAGTGCGTCAAACTGCACTCCGAGCAGCCGTCCTTTGGCCAGCAGTGCGCCGTGTTGCTTCTGTATGGTGAAGAAGTGGCGGTGGGCATTGTTGTGGGTGAACACCACGGCCTCGCCGCACAGCGCCCCTATCTTGGTGCCTCCTATATAGAAAGCGTCGCAGTGGCGCGCCAAGTAGGGTAGGGTTATGTCGTTGCCATGCGCCATCAGGCCGTAGCCGAGGCGCGCTCCATCGACGTAAAGGGGTATGTTGTTGCGGCGGCACACCTGGTATATCGCGTCGAGTTCGGCGGCGTTGTATAGCGTGCCCAGCTCGGTCGGGAAGGTTATATACACCAGTCCGGGGAACACGGAGTGGGCGTTGTTGCCGTCATGCTTGAAGTCTTCGAGGTATTTGTCGAGGTCCTGCGCGTCCATCTTGCCCCCTCTGTTGGGCAGAGAGATTATCTTGTGTTCCGTAAACTCGATGGCTCCGGCCTCGTGAACGTTGATGTGCGCCGTGTCAACGGCTATCACGCCCTCGTATTGGTAGAGGAACGAATCGACAACCGTGGCGTTTGTCTGTGTTCCGCCCGACAGAAAGAAGATCACGGCATCGTCGTCTTCGCACGCAACCCTTATCTTTTCCTTTGCGCACTCGCTGAATTTGTCGAAGCCATAGGGCAGTGCCTGCTCGTCATTGGTTTCCGCCAGCCGCTTCAAAACCAGCGGATGCGCTCCGTTGTTGTAGTCGTTTTCAAATGAAATCATGTGTGTCTTTGTTTTTATGGTGCAAAGTTATACCAATAAATCGTAACGGCAAAGGCGTGGAGCCGCGAAAAGGCGCAGCCGTCTGCCGTCTGTCTGCTGTGCGGAAAGCCTTTGTGGACGCATGAAACGGACGGTTTTCGCATGCGGATAGGCTGCTTACAGATTGAAACCGTAGTGTCTGCCCATAAAAAGCGGCCGCTTACGGGTCGCAAACCGCCCGTTTGCGCACCGCAAACCGCCTGTTTGTGGCACGTAAACCGCCCTGTTTTCGCTTTAATTTGCTACATTTGCACAGTGAAAACCGCAGCCCCGGAGGCGCGGCGGCGCGGGTCTTGACCCCGTTGCCGCATCTTTGCGGGCAGAAATACAAAGGATTGCAATCATGAAGATATTTGCTGTCGGGATGAACTATCCCCAATACAATAAAACAGAGGGCGGTGCGTTATTAAAGGGAGAGCCGCCTGTGGTGTCTGTCTTGGCCGACTCGTCGCTGCAAAAGAACCGCAAGCCGTTTTTTGTGCCCGACTGGAGCGGCGGAATAGAGTGCGGCGTTGAGCTTGTGGTGCGCATCTGCCGCCTTGGCAAGGCCATTCCCGAACGGTTTGCCCACCGTTACTACGACGCAATCACCGTGGGTGTGGGCTTTACCGACCGGGAGATGGAGCGCCGGCAGCCCGCCGGCGCACTGTCGGGCGGCCTGTGCCGCAGCTTCGACGGTGCGTCTGTCATAGGCGACTGGGTGGACAAGACGCGTTTCCGCAACGTCCATGCCCTTGACTTCCGCCTTGACGCCAACGGCGGGACCGTCCAGCAGGGCTGTACCGGCGACATGGTGCACACCGTTGACGGCATTGTGGCCTACATCAGCCGCTTCTGCACCCTGAAGACGGGCGACCTGCTCTTCACCGGCGCACCTGCCACGGGGCAAAGGGCGAACATCGGCGACCACTTGGAGGGCTATCTGGAAAACGAAAAAGTATTGGAGTTCAACTGCAAATGAGTGACATGAGAAAGCTGCTTCTGCTTGCCGTCGCATTAGTGTGGCTGTTTGGCCGCGCCAAGGCGCAGGATTTCTTCAACCTTACCGCCGATGAGGTAAGGATAAGCGGCAGCTTGCCCTGGTTCACCCACACGTTTGACCTCGGAAAGGGCTATGCCGACTCGACGTATAGCGTGGAGATAGAGTACCCGGAGTTCATCGACATGACCGCCGCCGACGTGCTCCGCTACCGGAACCTGACCGCCGACACTCTGCCACCGCTGCCCGCGGTTTACAGCAGCGTGGGTGTGGCGCGCAAACGCGGCCGGCTGGATGTCAGTTTCGTGCCGCTCGTGTGCCGCAACGGCAAGTATCAGAAGTTGGTAAGTTTCAAGTTGGCCGTGAAAAGCCGCGCCAACCGTATGCGCAGAGTGGCGGCTGCGGCCTCCGGGCAGGCGTCTTCACGCTATGCCGCCCACTCGGTTCTGAGCAGCGGACAGTGGGCTAAGATACGTGTGTCGGCCAGTGGCGTCCACCAACTCACCGACGACGTGATACGCAAGGCCGGCTTCTCCGACCCCGGCAAGGTCAGACTCTACGGCTATGGCGGCGCGTTGCAGCCCGAAACCCTGTCGGGCGACTACCTCACAAGCACCGACGACCTGAAGGAAGTGCCCACCTGCACCGTGGGAGGGCGGCGGTTGTTCTACGCCCAGGGGCCTGTCTCGTGGACTGGCGGCAACACCCGTGTGCGCAACCCGTATTCCGACTACGGCTATTACTTCCTCACAGAGGGCGGAGACACCCCGGCCACGGTCGATGAGGCAACGTTTCTGGCCGGTTTCTACCCCTCCGGCGACGACAGCAACACGCTCTACGAGGTGGACGACTGCGCCTGGTATCACGGAGGGCGCAACCTCTACGACTCAAGGGCGTTCTCCATAGGCACTCCCAACACCTATTCCATAAAGGCGGCGGGCGCTTCGGCCACAGGAACGCTTACCGTGGCGCTCACAGCCAATGCCGCCTCGGCCGCAAAGGTGAGCTTCAACGGCAGCGAAGTGGGCGCTGTGTCAGTGTCTGCGCCCAGCTCAAATGAAAAATGCGAGGCTGCGGCAGCGTCAAGGACGTTCACCCTTGACAACATCTCGGCCGACAACACCGTGCAGATAACCCAGACAGGAGGCGGAACGGTGCGCCTGGACTACATCATCCTGCACACTTCCGAAGCGAAAGCCGCCCCCAACCTGTCGGCAGACGCCTTCCCCGTACCCGAATACGTGTACCGTATAACCAACCAGGACCACCATTCCGACGCGCCAGTCAACGCCGTGATACTCATACCCGCGTCACAAAAGCTGCGCAAACAGGCCGAACGCCTGAAGGAAATCTACGAGACACTCGACGGAATGACCGCCCGCATTGTTCCGGCAGACGAACTTTTCAACGAATACTCCAGCGGTACGCCCGACGCAACGGCCTACCGGCGCTACATGAAGATGCTGTATGACAGGGCCGAAAGCGACAGTGACATGCCGAAATACCTCGTCCTGTTCGGCGACGGGGCATGGGATAACCGCATGGTCTCGGCCGACTGGCTCGGCAACTCGCCCGACGACTACCTGTTATGCTACGAGAGCGAAAACTCATTCAGCGAGATTTACTGCTACGTCTCGGACGATTTCTACTGTATGCTCGACGATAACGAGGCGATACAGGCCGGTTCGGACTACAAAAGCGGCGTTACCGGCAAGCCTGACGTGGCCGTCGGACGCTTCCCGGTGCGCACCGCAGACGAGGCAAACACCATGCTTGACAAGATCGAAGCGTACAGAAAGAACGCGAATGCCGGCCCCTGGCAGAACACAATCGTTGTCATGGGCGACGACGGGAACAACAATACGCACATGGATGCGGCCGATGAGGTGGCGAAACTGGTGGAGACAGAGCACCCGACCTTTGACGTCCGCCGCATAATGTGGGACACTTACAAGCGCGAAACTACCTCCACAGGCGACCGATACCCCGAAGCGGCGAAGCTGGTGGGGCAGTATATGACCGACGGGGCGCTCATTATGAACTACAACGGGCACGGTTCGGCCACCCAACTGTCGCACGAAGCGGTGGTAACGCTCCTTGACTTCAGCGCAACCGCATCGAAGAACCTGCCTCTGTGGGTCACTGCCTCGTGCGATATAATGCCTTTCGACGGCCAAACGTCAAACATTGGCGAGACTGCACTGTTCAATTCCAACGGCGGAGCGGTGGCTTTTTACGGCACAACGCGCACGGTCTATACCAACTACAACCTGAGTATGAACAGGCAGTTCACCCACTACGTGCTTGCGACTGCCGCCGACGGCACTCCTGTGTCGGTGGGTGAGGCGGCGCGTCTGGCCAAGACGGCGCTCGTTACAAGCGGCTCTGACAACACTCCCAACAAGCTCCAGTATGCGTTACTGGGCGACCCTGCTCTCGTACTGGCCTATCCGCGCCCCACTGCCGTTATAGACAGTATCAACGGCAAGGCGGTCGAGGGGGCGGAAACGGCGGTTACGCTCAATGCGGGCAGTGTGGTCAGAGTGAAGGGACGCGTGCTTGACAGCGGCGGGGCGGCCGCCGGTTTCAGCGGAAGGCTGACTGCGGTGGCCTATGACGCCTTGCGGCAGATAACGGGACGGCTGAACAACACCGGCGAAGACGGCGCTTCGGCTCCCTTTGTGTATGAAGACCGCACGAATACCATATACAAAGGGAACGACAGCATACGCAACGGGAGCTTTGAACTGGCCTTTGCCGTGCCGAAAGACATCAGCTACAGCGACGGAAACGGGCGGCTCATAGTGTTCGGAGTGGCCGGTGACGGCAGCGGAACGGTGAGCGGCGCGTCGGAAAGCCTCGTGTTCAACGGCTCGTCGATACAGAAAAACGACTCGTTGGGGCCGTCCATATACTGTTACCTCAACTCCTCGTCGTTCGCAAACGGCGGTACGGTCAACCAAACGCCCTACTTCATGGCGCAAATCAGCGACGGGGACGGCATAAACGCAGCCGGCGGCGGTGTGGGGCATGACCTCAAGCTGGTGATAGACGGCGACATGAACAAGACATACGTGCTCAATGACTACTTCACCTTTGACTTCGGCAGCTACACGTCGGGCACTGTCGGCTACAGCCTGCCCGCTCTGGACGAGGGACTGCACAAGTTGCAGTTCCGCGCATGGGACATACTGAACAATTCCTCGGTGGCTGAGCTGTCGTTCTACGTCTCCAAGAGTGCGTCACCGTCCCTGCTGGACGTGGAAAGCACGGCCAATCCGGCCACAACCTCCACCTCTTTCCGCATAATCCACGACCGTGTGGGCAGCGAAGTGGCCGTTACGGTCGATGTGTATGACATGGCCGGGCGGCATCTGTGGAGCCATAGCGAGAGCATGGTGCCGTCTTCCAACTCGATAACCGTCGGTTGGGACCTCGCCACTCCCCTCGGCGGGCGCGTAGGCACCGGGGTTTACCTCTACAGGGTGCGCATGGACAGCGGCGGAGCCAGCCGGTTGTCGGCCACAAAGAAGCTGGTTGTGCTGAACAGGAGATGAGCCGGCTGCAAGAACCAGGCCGTTTGAGGTGCGTAACCGTACGGGTTACGGTAGCCGGACCGCCGGGTTACGGCCCGTAAACCGCCCCTTTGCTGACGGCAGCCTGCGGCACGGCTCTGATTAATAAATAAGATACGGTTGGACAATAAACAGGTTGCGTGCTGCGTTTTATGCTTTAGTGACGGTAAGGAGCAAATGCAGCAGCCCCCACCCGCCACGTAATGCAAACAAAACAGACTGATGAAACATCTGTGCACATTCGTTTTGACGACAATAGCGCTCGTTCTGCCCTCCTCGGTGGCGGCGCAGGACAAGCTGAGTGACTACAACGCGGTCGAGTATGCGGTGATTTCGCAGACCATTGCGCCCGATGCCCGCGCTGCGGGTATGGGTGACGTGGGCGCGGCCACCGATCCTGATGTCAATTCCCAGCACTGGAACCTCGCCAAATACCCCTTCTGCATAAGCCGGGCGGGCATCGCGCTCAACTATACCCCTTGGCTCAGGCAGCTTGTCAACGACATTGACCTGGCCTATCTGGCCGGTTACTACCGCGTGGGTGACTACGGCGCATTCTCCGGGTCGCTGCGTTACTTCTCGTTAGGCGAGGTTCAGACCACCGTGGACGGGTCGGACAATATGACCGTCAAGCCCTATGAGATGGCTGTCGATGTGGGTTACTCCCGTATGTTGAGCGAACACTTCTCGTTGGGCGTCGCTCTGCGCTGGATATACTCCGACTTGCGCTACGACTATACGGAAGATGCGTCGCCCGCATCGGCCTTTGCCGCCGACCTGGGCATGTATTACAACAACTATCTCAACCTCGGAAGCCGCGAATGTCAGCTCGGCCTTGGCCTGTCCATAACGAACGTGGGCAGCAAAATATCCTATTTCGGTGACGACCGCAGCCAGTTCCTTCCTGCAAACATGCGCCTCGGAGCGTCACTCATGGTGCCTATCGACGAATACAACCGCTTTTCCATAGCGGCAGACGCCAACAAATACCTCGTACCCACCGTTCCACAGCAGCTGGAGAACGAGGATGCGTCCACTTACCAGGACCGTGTGACCCGCGAATACAGCGATGTAAGCTCCATAAGCGGTGTCTTCAAGAGCTTCAGCGACGCTCCCCGCGGCTTCAAGGAGGAGCTTGAGGAAATCAACTGGAGCGTCGGCGCAGAATATGTCTATCACGACCAGTTCTCAATCCGTGCGGGTTATCACCACGAAAGCGAGACCAAGGGCAACCGGAAGTACTTCACAGTGGGCGGAGGCTTCCGTATGAATGTCTTTTCTCTTGATGTCGGCTATGTCATCTCCACCGCACAGAGCAACCCGCTCGACCAGACACTGCGCTTTACCCTGGCGTTTGACATGGACGGACTGAAGGATTTGTTCAGGCGGTAGGCCGCATGGCTGTGGCCGGAGCACCGACTTGCAAGGCTCCGGCGTAGAGTTGAAAGGGAAAACATGAAGACTAAAGATTTCTTGCGCAAACTTTCCAGCCGCTATCTGTGGGGCAATCTCGCGGCAATGGCGGCGGTTGTCGCGCTTCTGTGCCTTGGATTGAAGTTCGGACTGGCGGCTTACACCCACCACAACGAGAACATTCCGGTGCCCAACCTGCGCGGTATGGACTTTGAAAAGGCCAAGGCGCTGGCGGAACAGAACGGCTTGTCGCTCGTGGCCGCCGACTCCGGCTACAACAAGACGTTGCCCGGCGGGTGCATACTGCTCCAGACTCCGGGCTACGGCACGTCGGTCAAGGCCGGCAGAACCATCTTTGTCACGGTCAATTCGCTGTCTTCGCCAACGCTTACCATACCCGACGTGATAGACAACAGCAGCGTCCGCGAGGCTACGGCGCGGCTGAGCGCAATGGGATTTGTGCTGCTTGAGCCGCGAAAGGTGGACGGCGAGAAGGACTGGGTGTACGGCTTGGAGTGCCGGGGGCGCAGACTGGCCGCCGGAGACGCGCTCCCGTTAGGCTCGCCCTTGCGGCTGCTTGTCGGCAACGGCCAGTATGACGAGGGCGACTCGGGCATCGAGGTGGACTATACGGGGCATGACAACGGGCCGGACATGGGAGTTGGCGGCACGGACGAGTTCGAGGAGGTGGCTGTCCCGCCTTCTGAAGGTCAGCAATAAGGGACTCTATACCTATATAATATGGACATACGCGTAGGATTTGGCTTTGACGTGCACCGTCTCGCGGAGGGCCGCGACCTGTGGATTGGCGGTATAAGGATTGAAAACGACCGTGGCCTGCTCGGCCACAGCGACGCTGACGTGCTCATACACGCCATTTGCGATGCAATGCTCGGCGCTGCGAATATGCGCGACATAGGCTTTCACTTCCCCGACACGGCCGAAAGCACACTGAATATCGACAGCAAAATACTTCTTAAGCGCACGGCCGGGCTTGTCGCCGCAAAGGGTTACGCCCTCGGAAACGTCGATGCGACAATCTGTGCCGAGCGTCCGAAGATGAATCCCCATATACCTGCCATGCAGAAATGCCTCGCCGAGGTGCTGCAGACCGACCCCGACAACATCTCAATCAAGGCCACCACTACCGAAAGGCTCGGCTTCACCGGGCGAGAAGAGGGCATCAGCGCATACGCAACGGTGCTCATCCGGAAATAAACAGGCCGTTTGCGGGGCGTAACCCGCCCCTTTGGCTGCCGTAACCCGGCGGTTTACGGGCCGTAAACCGTGCGTTTGTGTCCGGCAGCCCGGCCTTTTGCCCCTCCTTGGCCGTGCTTCCCGGTATCCTTTCCCCTTGCCTTGGGCTTCCTTGCTTGGCCCTTGGCGTAAAAAGCGTGGCTTTTTGTTGCTGAAAAGCGATAAATTGATTACTTTTGTCCGATAAAGATGTAATTGCTTAATAAAAGGATTGTTTTATGAAAAATATCGATTGGGCGAACCTGTCGTTCGGCTATATGGCGACAGACTATAACGTGCGCTGTTACTACCGTGACGGAAAATGGGGCGAAGTGGAGATTTGCTCCGACGAACACATCAAGATGCACATGGCAGCCACGTGCCTTCACTACGGCCAGGAGGCCTTTGAGGGACTGAAAGCCTACCGCTGTCCCGACGGAAAGGTGCGGGTGTTCCGCATGGAAGAGAACGCCGCGCGTCTGCAAAGCACCTGTCAGGGCATACTCATGCCCGAGGTTCCGACCGAATTGTTTACCGAAATGGTGAAGAAAGTGGTGCGTCTGAACCAGGAATACATACCTACCTACGAGAGCGGAGCGACGCTCTACATCCGCCCGCTGCTCGTCGGAATGTCGGCACAGGTGGGTGTGCACCCCGCAAGCGAGTACCTTTTCATGATTTTCGTCAGCCCTGTCGGCCCCTATTTCAAGGGCGGCTTCTCCACAAACCCCTACGTTATCGTGCGCGACTACGACCGTTCCGCACCGTTGGGCACCGGGAAATACAAGGTGGGAGGCAACTATGCGGCATCGCTCAAGGCCAATTCCATCGCCCATGAGAAGGGTTACGCCTGCGAATTTTACCTTGACGCAAAGGAAAAGAAGTACATGGACGAGTGCGGAGCGGCCAACTTCTTCGGCATAAAGGACAACACTTACGTCACTCCGAAGTCGAGCAGCATACTGCCAAGCATCACAAACAAGAGCCTGATGCAGCTGGCTGAGGACTACGGAATGACCGTTGAGCGCCGCCACATACCCGAAGAGGAACTCGAAACGTTCGAGGAAGCCGGCGCATGCGGTACGGCTGCGGTCATATCCCCCATATCCTACATCGACGACCTTGACACCGGCAAACGCTACACGTTCAGTAAGGACGGCAAACCGGGTCCCGTGTCAACCAGACTCTACAACCATCTGCGCGCCATCCAGTACGGTGTCGAGGAGGACAGGCACGGTTGGACCACCGTAGTGATAGACTGACAAACGTGGAAGTGCCGTTCCGTTCCGCCAGACAGGCGGGTGCGGGGCGGCACTCCCTGCATTTGCACCTTTTATTTGTTAACCTTAAAACCTTAAATTACCGAGTATGAGAGAAATGATTGGAACTTTCAAGAGCGAAGCAGTGCAGTCCCTTAAAGGCAAATGGGGCAGTTCCGCAGTGCTGGTGCTTGTGGCCGGAGTCCTTTGGATGGCGTTTTCTTCCTTTTTGTACGGCATTCCGTCCATCCTGCTCCTGCCCATGTTGTGGGGAGTGGCGGTGGCTTTCCTTGAAGTGTCGCGCGGTAACAACCCCGATCTGGGCTGGTTGACGAGAGGATATTCGCGCTTCAGCGAGGTTTTCCTTACCATGTTGCTCCGCCAAGTCTATGTCGGACTGTGGACATTGCTGCTCTTTGTGCCAGGAATAGTGAAGAATTATTCCTACGCAATGACCCCTTATATACTGCAAGACGACCCGGACTGCAAGTATGACGCGGCCATCTGCCGGAGCATGGAGCTGATGCGCGGCCACAAGATGGACCTTTTCCTGCTCGATCTCAGCTTCATAGGATGGGTAATCCTCTGCTTGCTGACGTTAGGCATAGGCTTCCTGTTCCTTCATCCCTACTGGTATACGGCCAGAGCGAAGTTCTACGAGGAATTGGTGGCAGGGAAAAATGACTGTGGCAAGGAGTTTGTATAAGATACCCATGTAGTATTAACCCCTAAAAACAACATTATTATGCTGAAAGAGAAAGTGGAAAAGGCTATAAACGCCCAGATCAACGCCGAAATGTGGTCGGCCTACCTCTATTTGTCGATGGCTGCCTACTGCCATGCCAACGGGAATCCAGGCATGGGAAACTGGTTTGAGGTACAGTTTCAGGAGGAACAGGACCACGCAAAGATACTTTTCAACTACATAATACGCCGTGGCGGACGTGTGGAGTTGAAGCCTATCGATGCCGTACCGACCACTTGGGACGGAATACTCGACGTGTTCAAGAGCACACTCGCCCACGAGCAGAAGGTAACTGCCCTCATCAACGACCTTGTGGCACTCGCTGCCGCCGAAAATGACTACGCTACGCACAGCATGTTGCAGTGGTTTATCGACGAGCAAGTGGAGGAAGAGGAGAGCGCACAGAACATTATAGACAACCTGAACATGATAAAGGACAACGGATATGGGCTGTATATGCTCGACAAGGAGCTTGGTGCGCGCACATATACCCAGGCTTCGCCTTTGTCAAGCGAGAAATAACGCCGGTGAAACCGTACATTCAGGAAGTTTAAGACAGGGGGAGGACGCTGGCATTCAGGCCGTTGGCCGGATGTTTGCGCCCTCCCTTTTTGGCTTGATGCGGGCAGATGCTGGCGGCAGTCCGGCCTGTTGCCGGAGCTGACCCGGCGGTTTGGCATGCGTAACCCGCCTGTTTGCGATGGCCAACCGGGGCATTTGGCAGAGCAGACCCGTGCATTTTGTACGGCAGTCCTGTGCGTTTGGCATGCATGCCCCGTGCGGTTGTTTCCATTAAAGCAGACGGACAACAAGCATAACGCTTACAGATACATTCAGATGAGCAAAGGAAAACTACAGAAATTCGCCGAGTTGGAGACCTTCGGCAACGTGTTCCAGTACCCTTACTCGGTGGTTGGGCAGGTGCCGTTCGCCATGCGGAGCCGCTGGCGCGACGACTATTTCCACAACACCAACCCCATTGTGCTTGAGCTGGGGTGCGGTAAGGGCGAATATACCGTCGGGCTGGCCAAGCTGTTTCCGCAAGTAAACTTCATAGGCGTTGACATTAAGGGCGCAAGGATGCACAAGGGCGCCAAGCAAGCCTTGGACGAAGGGCTGGAGAACGTGGCCTTTCTGCGTACCAACATCGAGATTATCGACCGTTTCTTCGCCCCCGACGAGGTGCAGGAGATATGGTTGACATTCAGCGACCCGCAGATGAAGAACCCAAGGAAGCGGCTTACGAGCACTTACTTCATGGAACGCTACCGCCGTTTCCTCACTGACGGGGGCATAGTGCACCTGAAAACCGACTCGAACTTTCTCTTCACCTACACCACCTATATGGTTGAGGCCAACAAGTTGCCTATATTGTTCCGCACGGAAGACCTTTACCATACGCAGGGCATAGATGAAGCCACGCAAACCATACTGTCCATACAGACCTACTACGAGTCGCAGTGGATTGACCGTGGGCTTGACATCCGCTATATGAAGTTCCGGCTGCCGCATGAGGGGGCGTTGGCGGAGCCGGAGGTTGACATTCCGCTCGACGAATACCGCAGTTACAGGCGCACAAAGCGCAGTTCGCTCGACGTGGGCCGCTGACTTTTGCCGTCCCGCCGGGCGTGTCATACAGACAAAGGCATTGCCCTCTGCCAAAATGTCCTTGACTTTTTGGCAGAGGGCAATGCCTTTGTTGTCAGTAAGTGAAGCTATTTGTTGCTCACCCCGACTATTTTTGTGGGCTTAAGCTCCTTGTTGCGGCGGTTGGTCACCGTGATTACGGCCTGCGCAAGGTTGATGAAAGCCTGTCCAGTGGCCGTTTCCACATCGCAGGCAGCCGGTTGGCCGTCGTCACCGCTCTCGCAGATGCTCTGGACGAGCGGTATCTGGGCCAGAAGCGGTGTGTCCATCTCCTTGGCCAGAGCCTTGCAGCCCTCCTTGCCGAAGATATAGTACTTGTTTTCGGGCAGTTCGGCCGGCGTAAACCATGCCATGTTCTCCACAAGTCCGAGTATCGGCACGTTCACCTTGTCGTTACGGTACATGTCGATGCCCTTGCGGGCGTCGGCCAGAGCCACGTTTTGCGGCGTACTCACTATCACCGCGCCCGTTATGGCCAGCGTTTGCAGCAGCGTAAGGTGTATGTCGCTCGTGCCGGGGGGCGTGTCGAGTATGAAATAGTCAAGCTCTCCCCAGTCCGCATCGGCTATCAGCTGCTTCAAAGCGTTCGATGCCATGCCTCCGCGCCATAGGGTTGCGGTGTCCGGATTGACGAAAAAGCCTATGCTAAGCAGCTTCACGCCATACTTTTCTATAGGCTCTATCAGCTGCCGCCCGTCCTTTTCCACTGCGTAGGGGCGCGCGTCTTCCACCTTAAACATCTTGGGTACGGACGGGCCGAATATGTCTGCGTCGAGCAACCCCACCCTATAGCCCAGCTTGGCCAGCGCTATGGCCAGGTTGGCCGCCACAGTGCTCTTGCCCACGCCGCCCTTCCCGGAGCTTACGGCAATGATATTCTTCACCTCGGGCAGCAGTTTGCCCGCCTCGGGGCGCGGTTTCGACTTGTATTCCGTGGCTATCGTCACCTCCACGTCCTTGCTTATGCGGTAGTGGATGGCGGCTTCGGCAGCCTTGACGGTCGATTTGAGGAACGGGTCGGTGTCTCTTGGGAATATCAGGGTGAAAGCTACCGTCATGCCGTCGATGCGTATGTCGTCGGCAACCATTTCGCTTTCCACCAGATTCTTCTTCGTTCCCGGATAAGTAACCGTGGCCAGAGCGTCGAGAATCAGTTTGGGATATAGTGTCATCTTTTGCGTTTTTATTGTTGAAATGCAAATGTTGTGCCGTGCGGGGCGCGGTTTCCCGCGTCAGACCTTGCGGTTCTTCCGCGTCAGGCCGTGGCTTCCGCTACATCATGCCGCACTCTTCGCCTTCGTTCCCGGCCGCTTTCTCGCCCTCTTTCACCACACGGGTGTCATAACCAATCTTCTTGAAACCCTTTTGCAGCCTTTCCGGCGTGGTCTTGTCGGCGTCATACGTTATCTTGACCGTCTGTTCCGGCACACTGGTCTCTATGGTTTTCACCCCTTTCTCGAAGCGTATGTTCTTCTTTATCTTCTCTTCACAGCTGGAACAGTGCATCTGGGGAGTCGTGGTCAGCACGATTGTCTTGATGTCCTTGGCCGCCAGCGACGCCGCACCCAGCAGCATAGCCGCCACAAACAGTGTCTTTTTCATAGTCCAATCTCCGTTTTTATAGTGCAGAAGCCGTGTCTGCAAGTGCAAAATTACTCATTCCGTTTGTAAAAACGCACTCTTGCCGGCGCTAAAAGCAAGCCCCGTTTCCCAGACCGGCCCGTTTGCCGTTGCCAAAGAGGCCGTTTGCGACTCCCAGACCGCCCGTTTGCCGCCCGTAACCCTGCCCTTTACGGAGCATAACCCGGCGGTTTCTGCAAGCAACCGGTGCGGAGCAGCATACAAAGCCGCCCGTTGCCGCCGCCCAAACCGCCCCTCCGCACCTCCCCAAGCGGGCGGAAAACCATCGGCAACAGGCCGCCGGATTGGCGCAAGTGACGTTTTTACACTTAAAAAATATACAGCCCAAAGTTGCGTATCACACTAAAAAATAGTAACTTTGCGCCCGATTTAGTCCGTGGAGGCATGGAAAAGCGACGGCACGAAGCCAGTCCGCCTTGCGGAAACACCGTTTATATTTAATCAAATGTACGCAATCGTAGAAATTAACGGTCAGCAGTTCAAGGCCGAAGAGGGCAAGAAACTCTTCGTACATCACATCAAGGATGCACAGGAAGGCCAGGCTGTTGAGTTCGAGAAGGTACTGCTCGTTGACAAAGACGGCGCAGTGCAGATCGGCGCACCCACAGTTGAAGGTGCAAAAGTAGTGTGCGAGGTGGTGAAACCCCTCGTCAAGGGAGACAAGATCATCGTGTTCAAGATGAAGCGCAGAAAGGATTACCGCAAGAAGAACGGTCATCGCGCACAGTTCACGGAGATCGCTATCAAACAAGTAGTCGCTTAAAAACAAGGAGGAACGCAGAATGGCACATAAAAAAGGTGTAGGTAGTTCTAAGAACGGCCGCGAATCGGCTTCGCAAAGGTTAGGCGTGAAAATCTGGGGCGGACAGAAGTGCATCGCAGGCAACATCATCGTCCGCCAGCGCGGCACAAGACACAACCCCGGAGCCAACGTCGGCATAGGCAAAGACGACACTCTCTATGCCCTGGTTGACGGAGTGGTGAACTTCAAGAGAGGCCGCCGCGACAAGAGCGTGGTGTCCGTAATACCTGAAGCAGAAGCCTGACCGGCATAAAAACAAGAGACAATTATTCCAAACAAACAACAAGGTCCCGCTTTTCCGCCCGGAAGAGCGGGACTCTTGCGTCTTTTCGGGGCTTGTCCCGCGTCTGCCTGTGCGGACTCTTGCCCCTTTTCAGGATGCGGCTTGCGCCTTTTCGGGGCTTTCCCGTTAAATGTACAGATATGGAACATTACCCGCACGTGTAAAAAGCAAACCTTATGACGAGGGGATGCGGCGAGACGCGCACCTGCTACAATATGCAAACGGCATTTATAGTAGGCGAAGCGACCCCGCCCTTGCCTTTGTCTCTGGAGAGTTCTTGCAGAAGACAAGCTGTATTCGCCCGTTAAGGGCTAAAGTCCGCTATCCACTGGTTTAGCGGAATACCACATCTTTGGCAAAGATGTATGCAATCTTTGCCAAAAAATATATGATTTTTCCTGAAGATCGCATACATCTTTTTCAGCGTCCGATACATTGTCCCTCCTGACACTTGTCCTGTCAGCTCTTTTTTGTACCTTTGGAGCGGATTAGGCGCAAGCCCTCTCCAAAGACATCGTTGGAAAAAGCATTCGCTATTATTTCGCGTTCAGCCAAAAGCCTCGGAAACTTCTTGGAAATAACGTAGCAGAAATAATCGTGCGACAAGGCTTTCCGGTATGGAATGCCTTAGATTACTGTATAGTAGAAATGCATCACGCAATAGGCGTGGTGTATTCTTGTTAGTAATCTGAGGTTTCCGTTCCGAGGCTGCCTCATAGCTGAACGCAATAAGGAGCATCACGCCCTTTTTGCGTCTTGGCGTGATTGATAGTTGTATGCAAAACGTGATTTACAACTACCAATCCGATTATGGCAAACACTATTTTGAACAAGGCAAAGAACGCCAAGAAAGACGAGTTTTATACCCAGCTTGACGACATCAACAACGAGCTGCGCCACTACAAGGAGCACTTCCGGGGCAAGACTGTGCTGTGCAACTGCGACGACCCAAGGGTGAGCAACTTCTTCACTTACTTCGCCTACAACTTTGAGTTTCTCGGTCTGAAGAAATTAATCACCACCTGCTACAAAAGCCAGGACATGGACCTGTTCAGCAGAAACGAGTGTGAGAGTGCCGTATATCTGGAATATGAGGGCGACAAGAACGGCAACCACATTCCCGATGCAGAGGAAATAGGAGTAAAGCCTTTGAACGGCGACGGAGATTTTCGCAGCAAGGAGTGCATAAAACTGCTGGAAGAGGCAGACATCGTGGTAACAAACCCGCCTTTCTCACTATTCCGTGAGTATGTGGCGCAGCTGATGGAACATGGAAAGAAGTTCTTAATCATAGGTAATGTGAATGCAATAACCTACAAAGAGATATTCCCGCTCATAAGGGACAACCGCCTTTGGATGGGCGCAAGTATCCATAGTGGTGACAGAAAATTTTGGGTTCCCGATGATTATGAACTGAAAGCAGCCGGTTGTGGCATTGACGAGACAGGGAGAAAGTATATAAGGGTAAAGGGAGTAAGATGGTTTACCAATCTTGACTATAAGGAACGCCATGAAGACCTTATATTATACAAGACGTATTCTCAGGAAATTTATCCTGCATATGACAACTACGATGCAATAAACGTGGACAAGACATCAGACATTCCTTGCGACTATGATGGAGTGATGGGCGTGCCTATTACATTCTTGGACAAATACAATCCAGAGCAATTCGAAATTGTCGGTCTTACACAAATTGGATGCCATGACAAATGCCCCGACACCAAGCGATACAACGATTATAAAGAATGCCTTTCTATTAACGATGAACCAACAGGTTCTTCTGGCGGCAAAACGAATGAAAACGCGGTGCTTAAAGGGAAAGGCAACAAGAAGACATACTATTTGGGTCCAAACGGAGAAACTGTACATTCTGAATATAAAAGAATATTGATAAGGAGGAGAAATAAATGAAGATAGAACAGAAATCAATAGCCATCCGCGACCTTGTGGAAGGATATAATGACGACCCAAACGACGGTGTGTTTGCTTATGGAGGCAAGCTCAATGTGCGCCCACCCTATCAACGTGAGTTCCGTTACGACATAAAGCAGCAACAAGCTGTGATAGAAACAATATTAAAGGGCTTTCCTCTCAACATAATGTATTGGAGCGTGGCCGACGACGGCACGTTCGAAATGATTGACGGACAGCAACGCACGCTGTCAATCTGCGGATTCTACAAACATGATTTCAACATTGTTGACAAAGAACGCGGCACACTTTACTATGACAACCTAACAAAAGACGATGAGATGCCAAAGTTTCTTGACTACAAGCTGACCGTCTATCTATGTACAGGTACAGACAAGGAAAAGCTCGACTGGTTTCGTGTCATCAATATTGCCGGCGAACGTTTGCTCGACCAAGAGCTGCGCAATGCGGTTTACTCAGGTCCGTTTGTTAGCGACGCGCGCCGCTATTTCAGCAAAAGGACTTGTCCTGCACAGGCTGTGGGCGGCGATTACATGACGGGAAACACGCTGGAACAGGCTTATTTAGAAACGGTGTTGAAGTGGGCGGCACGCCACGATGGCATTACCGACATTTCGGCAATAGACAAATACATGGCCATGCACCAGCACGACGTGAATGCAAACAAGCTGTGGGCATACTTCATGCAGGTGATGACTTGGGTGAAATCGACGTTCCCGAAATACCGCAAAGAGATGAAAGGGCTTGACTGGGGAGCGATGTTCGACGAGTTTGGCGACAACACATACGACACGGACAAACTTGAAAAGGAGATAAGCCAGTTGATGGAAGACGACGAGATAATGAAGAAGTCGGGCATATACCGCTATGTATTGAGCGGCGACGAGCGCGACCTTAACTTCCGCACGTTCGACAAGAAGCAGAAACGCGAGGCATACGAGCGGCAGAAAGGGGTGTGCTCTCTGTGCGGCAAACACTTTGAACTGGAGGAGATGGAGGCTGACCACATAAAGCCTTGGCGTGAAGGCGGCACCACCACAGCCGACAACTGCCAGATGCTTTGCCGTGAGTGCAACAGGAGAAAGGGCGGAAAGTAGGGCTTTAGTTTCTGCGTTTTGTCCGGCTGCCACATATTTGCCGTGCAGGTCTTTTTTTAACCGATGATTGTTCAAGAAACATGATATTGCGCTTATAGAGTCCATCATTTCAGAGAATGAAGAC
>CAVAPI010000043.1:0-18306 GCA_963590445.1 Lachnospiraceae bacterium
AGACTTCTTTCAATGCAATTCAAGCCTTATTTGAGGTTTGAGGCCTCGTCATGCACCTACCGCTGAATAGTTACCAATTATATATAGCACCTTTTGCCTTGAACAGGTATGTCAGCAGGTGCGGAAGTGCGGACGGGCAGGGCTGAAGCATAGGCTTGCCTGTGGTTTTGCCTCGCTCCTTATGGCGTTTCCTGCCGCCTAACGCATATCGCTGCCGACAGTCACGCCTGTAATCCTTGCAGATACAAACATGACAATATGCAGTCTGTAGGTTGTCTACTTAATAGATTTGTCAGCAAAGACAATGCAAACGAGAGGAAAGAAAACTCGTTTTCAATTTCCCGAGTGCAACTTGTCTGATGCAAAGATAGGGTTTTATCCACAAACGCCAAGGTTTACCCCCCCCCCCCCCATTTATTGTTTTTTAACAAACATCCGGACGCTTATGACATACAAACCGGACTCCCGCTGCCCGCCCCCCGCCGTTTGCTATCATTAAGCAGGCCGTTTGGCCATCGTAAACAGGCGGGTTACGGATACCAAATGCACCATTTGCGACACGCAAACGGACGGGTTACGGAAACAGCTGGCCGCCAGAGGGTAATGAAAGCGAGGGATGCGGCGATGGCACCGCACCTACTACTGTTTGCATATGGCATTTATAGTAGGCGAAGCGCCTTCGCTCCATTTTCCCTAAAAAAATATTTTCGGGGCAATATTGCGTTTTAGGGGCAGAATGGTTACTTTTGCAATGATGAAAAGCGGGCAGACGGCAGGGCAAAACCTGCACAGGACGATACTGGCCATCGGTTCCAACCACGATGCGGAAACCAACATAAGCCGGGCATTGAGCCTGTTGGCGGAGGTCATCACGGACATCCGCCGGAGCCGGACGCTGCAAACGGAGGCACTGGACGGAGCAACGGGAACGTTCAGCAACCTGATGCTGTCGGGCCACACTTCCCTCTCGCTCGAAGAACTCACCGCAAAGACCAAGGAAACAGAACGCCTGTGCGGACGCAGACACGGCAACGGCGGCGACGGAACAGTAAGCATGGACATAGACATCATGGACTATGACGGCCAAAAGTTCCACCACGGCGACTGGCAACGCGACTATATACGAACACTAATCCAAGAAGTATGAACAAGTTTTTCACCTTTATAATAATGGCCGCCGCCCTCTGCACGGAAGGCAAGGCGCAGACTTTCGACGAGTTTTTCACCGACAGCACGCTCCGCATAGACTATGTTTTCGCCGGCAACAAGGCCACTACGGCCATCCATGTCGATGAGTTGTGCAAGATGCCGCGCTGGTATGGCAAACGCCAGCGGCTGGCCGAGCTGCCTCTGGAGGGCAACGGGCAGATAACAGTGAGCGACGCCGCAAGCGGAAACGTGATATACCGCAACTCCTTCTCCACCCTTTTCCAGGAGTGGCTCACCACCAACGAGGCGAAAACCACAAGCAAATCGTTTGAAAACATATTCCTTGTGCCGTTCCCAAGGCGCACTGTCAACATAAAAGTGGAACTGATTGACTACCACAGGCGTACCATTGCTTCGTTCAAGCACACCGTTGACCCCAAGGACATACTCATACGCCGGCTCGGAGACGGCCACGTAACGCCCTACGAGACGCTCAACAAGGCTGCCGATACCGCCCGTTGCATACACGTGGCCTATGTGGCCGAGGGATACAAGGCGGAGGAAATGGACAGCTTTATCGCCCACGCACGCACCGCGACCGAGGCTCTCTTCGCCCACGAACCGTTCAAGAGCATGAGGGAGAGGTTCAACATTGTGGCCGTGAAAAGCCCGTCAACGGACAGCGGAACGAGCGAACCGAAGAACGGAGTGTGGAAGTCAACGGCCTTAGGCTCGCATTTCGACACGTTCTACAGCGACCGCTACCTGACAACACTGCACCTCAAGAAGCTACACGACGTGCTTGCCGGCACGCCATACGAGCATATAATAATACTCGTCAATACGGAAAAGTATGGCGGAGGCGGCATCTACAACTCCTACAACCTGTCCTACACCAAGGGAAAGTACTTCCGGCCGGTAGTTGTGCACGAGTTCGGCCACAGTTTCGGCGGACTTGGCGACGAATACGAGTACGGCGAGTCCGACCCGATGTACTATCCCGATACCGAACCGTGGGAACCCAACCTCACAACCAAGCACGATTTCAGAGGGAAATGGGAGAATCTGATAAAGGAAGGCAAGGCCGGGATGTACGAAGGCGGCGGTTACCAGAGCAAGGGAGTGTTTCGCGGAGCCGAGAACTGCCGCATGAAGACCAACGAAGAGCCGGAGTTTTGCGCCGTGTGCCGGCAGTCTCTCATACGCCTGATAGACTTCTACACAAAGTGAAGGTGGCAGTTTACAGTATAAAAGCACGTGTCTTTTATACGAAGACAGGACTTGCCCGTAAGTGAAGGCTACTCCTTCACGTCCTCGCCCTCTGCCGGAAACTCGGCAAAGGCTTTCATTTCATGCAGAATCTTGTCGCGCCGTGTCAGCATATAGCTGCTTGGCTTGGCCGAATTGAACTTGCGCGGATTGGGAAGTGTGGCGGCTATCAGGGCGCACTGCACCTTTGTCAGCTTGCCGGCACTGCATTTGAAGTGCCATTTGGCCACTGCGTCAGCCCCGTATATGCCATCCCCCATCTCTATCGAGTTGAGATAGACCTCCATAATGCGCTGTTTGCTCCACGTAAGTTCTATCAACACGGTAAAATAGGCTTCAAGTCCCTTGCGCAACCATGTGCGCCCCGGCCATAAAAAGACGTTCTTGGCCGTCTGCTGCGATATGGTACTTGCGCCATGCTTGCGCCTTCCGTCATTTTTCATGTTGCGTAGCGCAGCCTTTTCGATGGCATTGTAGTCAAAACCATGATGGGTCAGGAAACGCTGGTCCTCGCTTGCCATCACGGCAACGGGCAGGTTGGGCGACATTTCCTTTAGGGGTATCCACTTGTGGTGCAGCTTCAGCTCCTTTCCTTCGGCCTTTTGTTCTGCCAAACGGATGAACATAAGTGGGGTAAAGTAAACGGGAATGAAGCGTAAAGCCACAACAGAAAGGATGGTGGAGCCAAGAAAGGCAGCCACCATCCATTTGACTATTGTCCGTAACTTCTTAAGAAAATTCACTTAAGAGCCGTCCTTTATAATATATGTATGACATTGTAGCGTCTCAAAGACACTGGTCTTATTGGAGATTACCGCTCTCTGCCTTCTGGATCATGGCCTGACTTGCATACATATAGACCTCCACACGGCGGTTCTGCTGCTGGCCTGCGGCCGTAGAGTTGTCGGCTACAGGGTTTGTCTGGCCTTGTCCTTCAACGGTTTTAATCTGGGTTGTGCTCACGCCGAGGGCGGTAAGGTAGCTTGAAACGGCCTTTGCGCGCTGCTCGGAGAGCGTCTGGTTCTTCTGGACGCTCTGCTCTGCGGTAGAGTTCTTCCATCCCTGATTGTCAGTGTGGCCATATATGGCAACATCGCAGTCTGTGTTGTTCTTCAGCACGGAAGCGAATTTGCTCAGAGAGTTCTTTGCCGAAGAGTTAAGGGTTGAGCCGCCGGTGGCAAACAGTATGCCAGAGTCGAATGTAACCTTGACCGCCTGCAGTCCGTTGGCATCTGTCACTTCCTGAACCTGTGCGTTTTCAACGGCAGCGGCCTGTGCCTTAACCTTATCCATGTGCTTTCCGATGATTGCACCGGTACCTGCACCCACTGCTGCACCCACTGCTGCACCTACAGCGGTGTTTCCGGCCAACTTACCTATCAGTGCGCCGACCAAAGCTCCGCCGCCTGTGCCTATTGCTGCGCCCTTTTGAGTGTTGTTACAAGCAGCCATGACTATGCCAAGGCTGAGGATTACTGCAAATACTTTTAAACTTTTCATCTCTTTATTTATTAATTGTTAAGCCTAATTCTTTGGATATGCAAAGATAACCCTTTTATTTGTTCTTGCCATACCGTTCAAAGTTTTTTTATTACTTTTGCACTCAAAAACAGGAAACAAGCGATATAATATGGCCAAAGAATTAAAAGAGTTAACAAAAAGAACCGACAATTACAGCCAATGGTACAATGATTTGGTTGTGAAGGCCGACCTTGCGGAGCAGTCGGCAGTGAGAGGATGCATGGTAATCAAGCCCTACGGGTATGCAATATGGGAGAAAATGCAGCGTCAGCTGGACAGTATGTTCAAGGAAACGGGCGTGCAGAATGCCTATTTCCCCCTGCTTATACCCAAATCGTTCCTCTCCAAGGAGGCGGAACACGTCGAGGGATTTGCCAAGGAGTGTGCCGTTGTGACCCATTACCGTTTGCGTGCCAAGGACGACAAGAGCGGCGTCGAGGTCGATCCGGCCGCAAAACTTGATGAAGAGCTTATCATCAGACCCACATCCGAGACCATTATCTGGAACACATACCGCAACTGGATTCACTCATACCGCGACCTGCCACTGCTGTGCAACCAGTGGTGCAACGTGATGCGGTGGGAAATGCGCACGCGTCCGTTCCTTCGCACAAGCGAGTTCCTCTGGCAGGAAGGCCATACCGCCCATGCAACACGCGAAGAGGCCGAGGCCGAAGCACAAAAGATGCTGCACGTGTATGCCGAATTTGCCGAAGAGTGGATGGCGGTGCCCGTGCTGCAGGGCGTAAAGAGCGAGACCGAGCGTTTCGCAGGCGCACTTGACACATATACCATAGAGGCTATGATGCAGGACGGCAAGGCTTTGCAGAGCGGAACAAGCCATTTCCTCGGACAAAACTTCGCCAAGGCGTTCGACGTGACCTTCCTTAACAAGGAAAACAAGCCCGAATACGTATGGGCAACGTCGTGGGGAGTGTCAACACGCCTCATCGGAGCACTCATAATGACCCACTCCGACGACAACGGACTGGTGCTTCCGCCGCGCATCGCGCCCATACAGGTAGTCATAATCCCCATCAGCAAAGGCCCGGAGCAGCTTGCCGGGATCAGCAAGAAGCTCATGCCTGTGGCCGAGAAGCTGCGCAAGGCCGGCATAAGCGTCAAGTACGACGATGCCGACAACAAGCGTCCGGGGTTCAAGTTTGCCGACTACGAACTGAAAGGTGTGCCTGTACGTTTGGCAATGGGCGGCCGCGATCTCGAAAACGGCACGATAGAAATCATGCGCCGTGACACTCTTGAGAAGGAGACGCTGCCTTTGGACGGAATAGTGGAGCACATAGAGAAGCTGCTCGACGACATTCAGCAAAACATCTTCGAGAAAGCGCGCAAATACCGCGACGAACGCGTCTATGAATGTGACGACTACGAGGAGTTCAAGGAGCGTATCAAGGACGGAGGCTTCTTCCTTTGCCACTGGGACGGCACGGCTGAGACTGAAGCAAGGATAAAAGAAGAGACGCAAGCCACCATCCGCTGCGTGCCGTTTGCCTATGAACAGACCCCAGGCGTTGACATGGTGAGCGGCAAACCTGCCAAATGCCGCGTGATAATAGCCCGCAGCTATTGACAAAGCACATCACTTATTACATAAAAGTTGTGAGGGTGTGTCAAAACGATTTTTGAGGGATTGAGAACTTTTAATTTGAAACTTATCGACGTTAAAAACACGGTCATGGCATAGTAAAATGCCTTGTTATAGCTCTAAAACGGGTATAAAACATAGCCTGTTTTACTTGTGAGTTGCAAATTGTAAGTTTTTCAAATGTCATTTTTCGTTTTGACACACCCTCATGTTTTTATCCGCAGGTTTCCCGTCTGTCCTCATGCCTGTTGGTATGCGCAAAGCGGCGTGCCGCAACCGAAAGAAGCCGGGTCCGCAACCGCAAACCGCCCTTTTTCAATTCGCAAATGTGCCTTTTACGATGTCAAAACAGCCCATTTGCACCGCTTAACCCGTCGGGTTACGGGCAAAATCCAGCCGCTTTTGCTCCGTAACCATGCAGCCTTTGCACAACATCACTCTTGTTTTCACTCCAACAGGTTTCTCTTTATTCAAAAAAACGAATTGCACACAATCTATGAAGGGTGCGGAGACCGCCCGTAGAGAAAGGATTGGCTTTCTTGTAGGGAATGAAATAAAAGTGTATCTTTGCATAAGACAGGCTGCATTCGGGAAATTGAAAACAAGTTTTCTTTCCGCTCGTTTGCACTATCTTTGCATAAGACAGGCTGCATCCGGCTCTTATGAGGCCGAGACCACGGTCTCACGGGCAAGCAATCCGGGCATCTGCAACTTAAAAACGTACAAGAAAACAGAGAGAAATATGGAGGGAGACACTCAAAACACGAAGAACTGGAAGATGAAACAGAACATCAAGGACCTGTTTTTCATCAGTTTCGGCATCCTGCTCTATTCATTTGGCTACACGGCGTTCATACTTCCGGAGAAGGTAGTGATGGGTGGCGTGGCGGGTATATCGGCCTTGCTGTTCTATGCGTTCGGCTTGCCGGCAGGAGTGTCCATCTGGGTGCTCAATTTCCTTATGCTTGCCATCGCCGCCCGAGCACTTACGCGCCAGTTCTCGATACGTACAGTCATCGGAGTGACCATCATGTCGGTGCTTGTAGGCGTCATGCAGCCGCTGTTCCAGTCGTTTCCGATCATAACTGCCGGAGATGACAAGTTCATGCACGTGCTTATCGGCGGCGCACTGGGCGGTGCCGGGCTGGGGCTGGTGTTTTCGCACAACGGATCGACCGGCGGCACCGACATAATCATCGCTCTGCTCAACAAACACTTCCGGATGAGTTTCGGAAGAGCCATGCAATTCATCGACACCACCATCATCTGCTCGTCGTATCTGCTCTTCCACAGCACCGAAACCATAGTCTATGGCATAGCTTTCACGCTGATTGCCAGTTACGTGTGCGACTATGTGGTCAACGGAACGCGCCAGACCGTGCAGTTTATCATCATCTCCAAGAAGTACAAACAGATTGCCGACACGGTCATGAGCAGGGTCAACCGTGGCGTAACCGTCATTCAGGGCAAGGGATGGTACTCAAAAAGCGATTTGGACATACTCATTGTGCTCACGAGGAAGTACGAATCGCAGGACGTGCTCAACTACATAAAAGGCATAGACCCCACGGCTCTCGTGTCGCAGACGTTCTGTCACGGAGTGTTCGGCGAGGGTTTCGACAAGATAAAGTAAGGGGATGCAACGGGCATACGCCCTGACCGACACACGAAAATGGAAGACAAGGAGACAATTTCCGACAAGGCTGCCGGCCTGTTCATGCAGGGTTACAACTGCGGACAAGCCGTGCTTGTGGCCTTTTCCCAGCGCTATGGGATAAGCAAAGAGCAGGCTTCGCGCATGGCAGCGGCCTTCGGGGGAGGCATAGGCCGCCAGCGCATGACCTGCGGAACGGTGTTGAGCCTCGCCGTCCTGGCCGGTCTTGAGGAGGGAAACGGCTCTCCCGACGACAAGGAAGCCATGTTGCGCAGCTTCAAGCTCATACAGCGCATGACCGAAGAGTTCAAAGCCGCCTACGGTTCGGCCGTCTGCGGAGAAATACTCGGCCTGAAAGGCTTTGCAAAAGCCGAAGGCACAGCGACAAACGCCCCCGTTCCCGACCGATACAAAGGCCGTCCCTGCGCACTGAAGGTACGGTTGGCCGCAACTATATTCGAGAGATACTTGAACGAAAAAGGTTCTTCCTCACATTCTATATAAGGAATAGCGCTTGAAAACACAATGGCTGGGTGTAAAAGAGCGGCAGACGGCCTTACAAAAAAGCAACGGACGGGCGTGAAAAATGCGGCGGACGGTCATGCGAAACCGAACACCCGCTCTACGTTGGCGTTGGTTTGGCGCGCCGCATCTCCCTCGGAAACGCCGTAGCACTCGGCCATTTTCTTCAGGACAAAGGCCACGAAAGCACTCTCGTTGCGCTCTCCCCGCATGGGTACAGGAGCCATATACGGAGCGTCAGTCTCCAACACGACGCGCGAAAGCGGTATGCTTGGCAGCACTTCAGGCAGGTGTGACTTCTTGAAAGTGAGCACTCCGCCGATGCCAAGCACGAACTTGTCGAAGCGCAACAGCTCTTCGGCCTCGTTGGCATTGCCGGTAAAGCAGTGGAACACGCCGCCCGGCAACTCCCGTTCGTACCTTTTCAGCACCTTAACCATGTCCTGCTGCGCCTTGCGGCAGTGTATCATGAGCGGCAAACGGTACTCCACCGACCAGCGAACCTGCTCTTCAAACGCCTCCAACTGCTCCTTTTCATACTCCCGACTCCAGTAATAGTCAAGCCCGACCTCGCCTATAGCGATGAAACGCGGCGACATCAGGCGGCGCATCTCGGCGAGAACGGTGCGGAAACCGGGCTTCACTTCCTCGGGATGAAGCCCTATCATGGGGTAGGCAAAGCCGGGATAGCGGTCGCAAGCGGCAAGAACAGTGCCGACAGAGGGCAGGTCAATGGCCGGAACGAACACCTTTGACACCCCTGCGGCCTTGGCCCGCGCCACTGTCTCGTCACGATCCGCATCAAATTCCGCCCCGTCGAGGTGGCTGTGTGTGTCTATGAATGTCACCATACCTTATATATATGTGGCTATAGCGTCGGGAAAAGTTGCCTGAGGCTGATATTTCAGGGGCTGAAGGGTCAGTTTTCGCGGTTCATCATGCCGAGAATGAAGCGGCGGATGTGGCACTTGCGCTCTTCAGGCACGCCCACCTTGTCCAAAAGTCTTTCGCTTTCGCGGAAATAATGGTTTATTTTCTCCTCGCAAAGCTGGCGTATGCCGATGGCGTCATACAGCCTTGTCACTGCCACAATCTTCTCTTTCCTGTCGAAAGTCTTGGCCTCAACCCACTGCATAAGCTCCTTTTTCTGCTCCGCGCCTGCCTTCTGGTAAGCGTTGATGAGCATATATGTCTTCTTGTTGGACACTATGTCGCCGCCAATGGCCTTGCCGAACACATTGGGGTCGCCATATACGTCGAGCAAGTCGTCCTGAAGCTGGAACGCGAGGCCGAGCTGTTCGCCGAAGGCATACAGGTTGTCGGCATCGTCTGCCGGTGCGTCGGCCAGTATTGCGCCCATTTTGGCCGCGCAAGCCAGCAGGACGCTGGTCTTCAGCCGTATCATTTCGATGTATTCCTCCTCGGTTACGTCGGTCCTGCACTCGAAATCCATGTCGTATTGCTGCCCCTCGCCTATCTCAAGCGCCGTCTCCGTGAACAGCCGCAGCACCGGTTCCAGCTTGCCGTCCGGGCATTGGGCCATCCTCTGGTAGGCAAGCACGAGCATGGAGTCGCCCGACAGTATGGCCGTATTGGCGTCCCACTTGCGGTGAACGGTGGGCTTGCCCCGGCGAACGTCGGCGTTGTCCATCAGATCGTCGTGCAGCAGCGTGTAGTTGTGGTATGTTTCCAGTGCACAGGCGGGCATCAGGATGTCCGCAGGGTTGTCCTTGAAGAGGTTGTAGGCGAGCATCATCAGTACCGGACGGATGCGTTTGCCGCCCATGGAGAGTGCATATTTCACCGGTTCATAGAGCGATTGCGGCTCGCGGGTGTACGGCAGATTGTCGATGAAGCGGTTTATTTCGGCCAGGATTTCGTTGTCTGTCAGCATTTGTCCTATGGTTTGAGTTTTGTTTCCGTTTGATTTGCGATATGGTTCCGCAGGGTTTGGCGCAGCGTGCCACAGCTTGGGCGCTACAGGTCACAGCTTGAACACTATCGGGATGCGCACCATTGTGCGGCAGGGCTTGTCGTGCTGCACGCCGGGCTTCCACTTCGGCATCATGCGCATCACCCTCATGGCCTCGCGGTCGCACGCCGGGTGGAGCGTCTGCACCAGTTTCAGTCCCGAAACCGAGCCGTCGCGGTTGATATAGAACTGCACCACGACCTTGCCTTCCACCTTTTGCTTCTGTATAGCGGCGGGATAGCGCAAGTTCCGGGTGAGCCACTTCATCAACTCCACCGCTCCGCCGGGGAATTGCGGCAGGTCTTCTACCACATGGAAGTTGAGCGGGTTGCCGTCTGTCCCGGTTGCCACCGGCGGAATGGCCTCTGTCCGCGCGTCATCGCCGCTTCCGTCGCCGCCACCCTCAGCGTTTCCGTCGTCAAACGGTGCGTCTTCGTCACCCGTGCCGGCCTCTTGCGGTATTTCTGCGGCCTCTTTGCTGTCGCTAACCGCCGTTATCCTGACCGCTTCCGCCGCCTTGCGGCTCTTGGGCACAAGGGGTACGGCATCCGGAGGTACGGTCGGGGGCAGCATCTCCGCATCTGCAGGCAGGTCGTCAACCACTTCGCTGCCGTCACTGCCGCCACTGCCATGCGCAGTGTACTCAAATGCGACAAACATCAAGGCCATCACCAGCACCAAGCCCAAGAGAAACCGTGTGGTTCTCTGGCTTTCCAGATCGGCCGACCTTGACTTTTTCGTTTCCATCCCCCTTTATAATATTGGCCGGATTTATACGTTATATAACAAGAACCGGCTGGTTTTATTGCTACAAAAGTAGCGCAGATATTTGAGAAACGCCTTGTTTTTGGGCGAAATTAGCATAATTGTGATGAAAAAAGCTGTTTTTGCGATGCTTGTGTGCCTCGGTTGCGCCCACTCACAAGCCCAGGAGAGCCAGACGGCATACAACTTTCTGAGGCTGCCCGCCAGTGCCCACGCTGCCGCATTGGGCGGTGACAACATCAGCATAGTCGAAGACGACCCGTCAATGGTGCTCCACAACCCCGCATTGCTTACCTCTGTGAGCGACAAGTCGATAAATCTCAACTACATGACCTACATGGAGGGGGCGAAAACGGCCAGTGCAGCCTTCGCAAAGACACTGGGCGACAAGGCCGGATGGGCAGTCGGCGCACAGTATATGGACTATGGAACGATGAAGGAGACCACGGTTGACAACACCGTCACGGGCACTTTCTCGGCAAAAGACGTTATGGTTTCAGGCTCGTTTGCCTACATTCTCAACACCCGCCTGGCCGGCGGCATCACCGCCAAATTCATTTCCTCGTCGATAGCCGGCTACAACTCGCTCGCAGTGGGCGTGGATCTCGGCCTCAACTACTACAACGAGGACAACGGACTGTCGGTTTCGGCCGTGGCGCGCAACCTCGGAGGGCAGGTAAAGGCATACAATGACGACTTCGAGCGTATGCCTCTTGACGTGCAGATAGGCGCAAGCAAGAAGCTGGGCGACGCTCCGCTGCGCTTTTCCGCCACAATTGTGAAGCTCAACGACTGGAGCGGAAGCCTGAAAAAGCACATTGTGATAGGGGCAGACGTGCTGCTCTCGGAGTCCATATACATAGCCGGCGGCTACAATCTCGGCCGTTCAGACGAGATGACCATTGCCGATGGCGACAACAGCAGCAGCCACGGTGCCGGCCTGTCGCTCGGTGCCGGTCTGCAACTGGAGCGCTTCAAGCTGCAAATGGCCTACGCCAAGTATCACGTCTCGTCCACTTCCCTGCTCTTCAGCGTCACCTATTCGCTCTGAACACAGGCCTTTTCGCAATGTTCTCCACGCTTTCTGCAAAAGCCTCCGGCATTGAACCGGGAGAACCCTGCCGTTTTCATGTCGTAAACCGCACGTTTACAATGGCTAAAGGCGGCATTTACGAGTGCTGAATGCCGTGTTTGCGGCTGACATGCCGCCGGTTTATGCAAGCAACTGGCCGTCAGATACTTGCAAAGGCTGGTGCTTGCGTCTCCTAAAAGGCCGCTTTGATACGGCAAAACCGCCGCAATGTTTCTTGAAACAAAAGGCAATAGCAACTGGAAATCAACCGCTTATTGGCGATAATACAAAAACCCCGGACTTGAAATCCAATCGGTTCGGGCACATACCACGACCGTTTGGAATTTCAAGTCCGGGACTTTCCTGTTGGAAAGGCTGTCAGTTGCCTGGCCGAAAGGCGCCTGTTATCCGGCCGAAAGGCGTTCAGCCGGCAACTGCGGCGGCCTCAAAGGTTCTTCAAGAACTCTATTTCGATTATCTTGATGGCGTTCTTGCTGCCGGCAACCACCTTTTCGTCGTTGCGCGAGTCAAGCTCCCTCACTGCGCCGAAGGCATCTTTAGTTGTGCTTGCGCCACGGCTTTTTATGGTGTAGGTGCGGCTTTTCGGCGCATTTTTCAACGGGATGTGGATGAAACTCAACGACTTCGGAGTCCATCCCTCCCACACTTTCACGTCTCCGGCATAGACTTCTATCGGATAAGTGGTGGCTCTGAAGCCCTTCATCTTGACACAAATGTCGTCTATCTGCGTGTCTTCTGCCAGCGTATAGGTTATCCAAGCCTCGTCAAGGCGGTTGCCGCTCTCCCAGGAAGTGTTCTCATAGGTGTCGAAACTCAGCCTCGGGTCGTTGCCGCTGCCGCACACGGCCGAGTCAATGGGCACCTCTCTGCGCCATTGCTTGAACGATGGCGTTGCAGGAGTCTCGCCTCTGTCGAGCACAGGGCGCAGACCGTCGGACGGCATATAGGCACTCAGGCCGTCCTTAACCGCCACCGGCTTGGTGGCAAGTGTCAGCTTTGCTTCGGGCAGACCGGCGGCCTTGGCGGTCAGAGTAACCGTTCCGGCCTTGGCCAACGAGCGCAGCATAACGCGGTTAACGCCACATTCCACGGGCAGAGTGTCGCACAGAACGTGGTTGTCCTTACCCTTGGCTATGCCTCCGCGCCACTCTGCGGCACCCGTCAGGCCGAATTTCACAAGCCTGTTGTCGAGCGGACAGCGGCGGCCTTGGGCATCTACCACCTCTATCTGCACCAGTGCGAGGTCGTTGCCGTCGGCCTTCCAGCCCGTAGGGTTCTCTATTGCGGTGAGTTTCAGGGCTGTCGGCTCACCGGCAGTGGCCAGTTCGTAGCGCGACTCTTCCCTTCCCTGCTTGTCCAAACCGATGGCCAAGAGTTTGCCGTCGGTGTATTTCACATTATTATATATACTGAGGAAGCGGTATTTGCGGGCACTTGGCGCTATGCGCTTGCCGCCCTGCACCAGCACAGTGCTGTCGCTCGTTGACACAACGTATATGGTTGGGACAGTCTCCCCCTGCTTGTAGTTCCAGTGACCCACTATGTAAGTGTGCGGTTTCAGGTCATCTACCCATCCGTCCCACATCACTTGGTGGGCAAAGAAGGCGTCCTTAGGCACGCGCATCGGGTCAACCACACCGCTGACGCGGTAGTTGTCGGCCGACCGGCCGTGGGTTTGCGTGTCGCTGAAGATTATCTTGGTGCCGCCGGAGTTTACCTTTGTGCCGCTGCCCGGCCGCTCCAGCCAGTAGTCATACCACCTTTCCACCAGCTCACGCACGAACTCGTCGTTGTTATGGTTATAGGACAGAGCCGGCGCACCCTTGTGTAACGGGCCGTCACCCTCCTTGTGGAAGGGGAAACTCCAGCTGTTCCAGTACCACCGGAGGGCCTCGTCGCGGCAGTATTCCATCATGAACATGGGCTTGTCCTGACTCTTGTTGACATACAACATCTCGCCTCCGTACTCGGCTTCCGGCCTGTCAAGCATCTCGCGCGAACCGATTGCGCGCCACCCGTGGGGGTCATACATGTCGCGGATGGCCTTCATCTCGACCATGTGTTCCCCGCTTATCTTCTGGTTGCCGCACTCATAGAACACCACACTGGGGTTGTTGCGGTTGTAAATGATGGCATCGCGCATCACTTCCTTGCGCTGTTCCCACCTGCGACCGGTCACGTCACGCTCGGCATCGCCCGCCGGCATGGCCTGAATAAGCCCCACTCTGTCGCACGACTCGACATCCTGCTTCCACGGAGCCACGTGCATCCACCTGACAATGTTGCCTCCGCTCTTAACAAGCAGGTCGTTTGAATAGTCGCTGAGCCACGCCGGCACCGACATACCCACGCCCGGCCACTCGTTACTCGAGCGCTGGGCATAGCCGTGCATCATTATAACGCGGTCATTAAGGTAGATCATGCCGTTCTTGAACTCGGTTTTGCGGAAGCCGGTGGTGGTGTTTACCACGTCATCCCCGACAGTTGTCTTCACATTGTAAAGGTATCCGTAGCCCCAACTCCAGAAGTGCAGCCCGTAGGCGCGCCCTTCAGCCTTGAGAACAGCCGTACCGTGAGCCGGAATGGTAACTGTCTGGCCGCTGAAACCGCACAGTTCGCTGCCGTCAAGCTCGTTGACGGCCACTTGAAGGCGGCGCGTAACGGGCCGGTCAGTCTCGTTTTTCACCTCGCTTTCCACGCAGATAGTGGCCTGATGGTTGGCAATATCGAAGTCTTTAGGGTAGATATAGACGCCCGTAGTCTTCAGGTTGCTGTAAAGAGGGAGGGTCTGATAGACATCTCCAACGACGTGCAGCTTTACGTTTTTGGGCAGTCCGCCATAGTTGGCATTGAAGTTTTTGTCATTCCACTGGAACGTTGAGCCTGTCTCTTTCTCATGGTAATTCCAGCTATTGTCGGTACATACCTCTATCAGGTTGCTGCCTTTCCTGATGTAAGGCGTAAGGTCGAAACCGAAAGCCATAACACCGTTCTCGCTCAACCCGACGTGTTTGCCGTTGACAATGACCTCCGCACCCTGACGAGCACCCTCGAATTCAATCAGAATACGCTTGCCTTCGGCCTCCTTAGGCAGCCGGAAAGTCTTGCGATACCATACGACGGAATCGCTCAGCTCGGCTATCGGCACTTTGAAAGCCTCGTCCTCGTTCCATGCGTGAGGCAGGGTTACGGTATTTTTCCGGTCGCCTATGCGCCAGTTGGAGTTGAAGTTGTAGGTGTCTCTTGCCGCCGTACTGACAGCAACGGCCAGTCCGCCGGCGATTAGTAGTTGCTTGAAAAACGTTCCCATATCTTTTGTGGTCTTTAAGTTTGGCGCAAAGTTACGCCGCACGGCCACAAAAGATATGGGAATATCGTACTTAAATTAGTAAAAACGTACCGTTTCTACCGCTTTACCAGCTTTTGCGTGTATGTGCCTCCGGCAGATTTGACGGTCAGCAGATACACTCCGTCGGCCAGACGGCCGAGTCCGCCTATCGTATGGCTGCCGTTGCTGCCTGCATTGAGGCTGCGGCCCATCACCTGTGCGCCGGCTGCGTTGTACAGAGCCACGCTAACCTTGCCGCCGTTGGTCTTCCCAGCATTGAGAGTCAGCACGATGCGGTCGCTTATCACGTTGGCCTGCAGCTTCACCCATTCGGTTTCGCCGGTCGCAACAGCGTCTATAGCCGTGGGATCGACACAGGTTATGACTACGGTGTCGTTGCGTATAGAACTGTCAACGGTGTTCTTGCCGCTCTTTACTATAATCTTATATGTTCCCGCAGCCGACGGTTTGCCCTCAAGAGTGAACGTCGGGTTGACTGAGGCGAGGCCGGCGTGCCATGAGAAGCCGTCCATCACCTTGCCTGAAGTGACGGTTCCGTCGGGAGCGATGGACTGGAGAATGGTCGGACGGGCGCAGTTCTTGTACTTGTACTCCAGCTTCTGTATGCTGTCACCGAGCGTTACTGTCTGCACAAAGTCGCCCTCTCCCAGTTTTATGTATTCGGTCTTGAACAGGTCGGGCAGGTAGTAGCCCAAGTGGGGAGGCTGGTTGTAGGCCACGTTCTGCCATGCCACGCCCAGACGATATACCGGGTCGTGCATCAGAGTGGGCACACGGTAGTTCGTTTCCACGTTGGTTGTGAACAGGTTGAGGTGGGCTGAGTCACGGCTGTCCCACAGTATCAGCTCCTCACGCCAGTCCCCAAGGATGTCGGCCTGCAGGTTCGGGGTCTTCTTTGTGCTGTTGCATGTGGAAGAACTGTTTATGTCGTAGAAGTTTTTGCCGCTTATGGGATATATGCGGGTGGCACCTGTGGAGTTCCACTTGTCCATAGTGTTGCCGTCGAGCATCTCGTCAAACAAGTCACCGTCCCAGTAAGTGCGGAAATTGACCGAAGTCTGCTTGTCCGACACCACTTCTCCTGTTGTTGCGCTGCGTATGCTGCGGTCGTTAGCCGACCAGAACTCAAAGCCACGGTTGTCCGCAGAAACGTCAGCCGACATTCCGCGCCCGTTGTCGCTTCCTCCTGTGGCGCTAAGCAGTATCTTTCCGGTGGCTGCATCGTGCACATCCCATCCGTAGGGGCTTTCCTCATGCACTTCAAACACCTCAAGTCCGGGGCGGTCGGGTATGAGATCGCTCATGTGTATGGCGTCTCCATGGCCGTAGCCCGTGGCGTAAAGCAGCTTGCCGTCGTTGTCCACGGCCGAAGAACCGTAGATTATCTCGTCGCAACCGTCGCCGTCAACATCGCCAACCGACAGGTTGTGGTTGCCGTTGCCGTAGATTGTGTTGCTGCCGGAGCCGCGTGTAGCCTTGGCAGGGGTTATGGTCTGGGTGTTGCCGTCGGCATCTGTCAGTGTGTAGGAGGTCTTTGACTTGGCCGCATGGAACCATTTCGTCTTCAGTTCCGTGCCGTCGAAATCCACAGCCCACATGAATGCATAGGTGTAATAGCCGCGCGACATCACCGCACTCGGCCTCTTGTCGCGCCCGTCAAGGTAGGCCACGCAGGCAAGGTAACGCTCTCCACGGTTTCCGTATTCGGTATCGGTCTTGCCGCTGCGGTCATCCCAGTTGGCAGTCCAGCCCGGAGCGCCGCCATAGCCCATTGCGCGGTTCGGATTGTAGAACACTGTGTGTATGGCCTTGCCGGTTTCACCGTTGAACACGGTCAGATATTCCTGGCCTCCCTTTATCTTCCCGCTCGAATTGCGCCAGTCCTGCGCGTTGGACGTGTTCCTTATCGCGTCGTCCGTGGCAGCGGAGTTCACGTAGTTGCCCTGTCCGTCCAGCGAACCCGGTGCTGTCTTGCAGATAAGTTCGGCCTTTCCGTCACCGTCGAAGTCATATACGAGGAACTGGGTGTAGTGTGCGCCGGCGCGGATGTTCACTCCAAGGTCTATACGCCACAGCCTTGTGCCGTCCAACTTGTAGCAATCCAGATACACATTGCCCGTATAGCCGCTGTTGGAGTTGTCCTTGGAGTTGGAAGGGTCCCACTTCAGGATTATCTCATACTCGCCGTCGCCGTCCACATCGCCCACACTGCAGTCGTTTGGCGTATAGTTGTAGGCCACCTTGTCGGGAGTTGTTCCGCCGGCGGGCTTGTCGAGCGGTATCTGCAGGCACAGACTGCCCCACGGTGTGACCGCTTCGGTAGTGTCAACTGCCACTCCGTCCTGCTTAACCACCACTTGGTACTGGGCCGACGCAGAGCCGTAGTTGTCAATGCAGTTGGTTTTCTTGTCCAAGTTGCTTGCTATCATGTCCCCGTTGCGCAACACGTCGAACGTAGTGCCGTCGTTATCGGTTGCCAACAGCCTCCAGCTCAGGAAATAGCTGCTGCCTCCCTTTTGCGAAGGCACCGCTACCAGGCCGCGGTTGAGGCGTTCAGGCCACGTGGGCACTGCGGTTTGGGCGCACAAAGTGCCGGCCCACATTGCCATAACGGCCAAAGATGCGTAGATTTTTGACTTGTTCATAATCGGTTAGTTGTTAGTTTTTCGATGCAAAGTTAGCCAAAATGTTGTAACAGACAAGCGCATAAATCAAAGAAATCGCCCCTTTCCCACCTGCCGAAGAGCCACTTTTTCCAATCCGACGTAACAGTTTCAGAAACAGCACCATACACATTCGCTTCACAAACCGCCCGTTTACGACCGCCAAACCGCCTGTTTACAACCGCCAAACCGCCTGTTTACGGAGCGAAAACCGGCCACTTGCGGAGCGAAACCCGGCCACTTGCGGAGCACAACCCGCCGGGGCTTGAAAGAGGTCTGCCCGTTTAGGGGCGGCAAGAAGTCCGTTTGGCCAGTCGCATTCCGTAGTCGTGGCCGACCGCGGGTACTGTGATTTCTCTCTCCTGGACGATTGGGACAGCAGCAACGTCTTTTTCGTGACAAGACACAGGGACAACCTGCTCTATTCGCAGGTAAGGGAGCTTGAACTGCCGGAACAGACCTCGAGAAGTGGCTGAATGAGCCTTTCACGCCACCGCCAGAGGTAGATTTGTTGTAGTAAAAGTCCCACATAACAGATGCAGCGGGGGTGTCATTGAGTCACCCCTGCCTTACTGCGCTTTATAAAACGTTTAGGACAACATTGAAATAAGAGGTAAAAATGCAATGTGCAAACATTTCTTAACTCTAAGTGTTTGGTTTTCTCAAATATAGTATTTACTTTTGCATCGCTTTTCAGAAAGAAGAGTAGTTCTTTTATGTATCAAGAGACGGTTTGAGTACCG
>CAVAPI010000044.1:0-18171 GCA_963590445.1 Lachnospiraceae bacterium
GGAAAGCAACGACACTACGCCACCGCCCGTCCGCAAAGGCATAAGCCAATGTGGACGGGCGGCTGTATCTCCTGCGCTGGAGCAAAGTTAGTTAGCCAAAGCCCCGGCGCATAAGGCAAACTAAGTTCGCTCTGGCGTAGGAGGTACGTCGCCCTCGGCGTACCATTCGTGCGAAGGTGAAGCACACAAGAGCAAACTTGGCAGGCCCCGCTACCATTCGGGCGCAGACGAAGCACAAGAGCAAACTTGGTAGCCCCCGTACCATTCAAGCGAAGATGCCGCACATATAGGAAAGCTGGTCTTCTATGTTGCTGCAAAAGGACAAACATCCATTTACAACACAAGCTTTTAATAGAGAAACCGTGCAAAGGTAATATATTATCTTGACATAATCAAGAATTTTGTGTTAAAAGTCGTTTGCACTAGCCCCCGCAACCGTTAACGCTTCCTAATGATAGGAACGAGGGGTGCTCGAAGTAGGATCGAGACATGCTCGAAGTAGGAACGAGGGTGTCTCGAAGTAGGAACGGGGAAAGCCCGAAGTAGGAACGGGGAGTGAAGAATTAAGAATAAAACTTGAGCGATGAATGAAGAACAACTTAGCCCGAACCGGGGTGAAATATTCATTTTAAGCTGTCCGGCAGGCTGTGGTAGAGTTTTGAACCCATTTCCTGAATGTAACGATTATCATTCTTTTTGCCGTTGCTTTTAAGTAAAAAGGATTACCTTTGCAGCTGTCCGGCAAACTGGTTTCCCGCCGAAGACAGGCGTGATACGACACAAATCCGGACGCAACGCTATACAAATTCTGACGCAACGCTATACGAACCCGACCATGACACCATCCCAATCCGACCATACTCCCGAAACGACAGTGCCGTTCAAGGGCATCAAGGCCATCGCTTTCGATGCCGACGACACGCTCTGGGACTGCCAGTCGCACTTTGCGGAAGCCGAAAGGCGGTATTGCGCCCTGCTGGAGCAGTACGGTACGGCGGCTGAAGTGTCGGCTGCGCTGTTCCGCACCGAGACTTCCAACATGCCGCTGCTGGGCTACGGGTGCAAGGCGTTCACGCTTTCGCTCGTGGAGAATGCCGTTGCGGTGAGCGGAGGGCGCGTCGGCGGTTCGGTAATCGGCGAGATAGTCGGCCTGGGCAAGGGCTTGCTGAACATTCCCGCCACGCCTCTGCCCGGAGTGGAGCGCACTTTGGCTGCGTTTCATGCCGAGGGACGCTACCGTCTGGTGGTGTTCACCAAGGGAGAGCTGCTGGATCAGGAGAACAAGCTGCGCCGTTCCGGCCTCCAGCGGTTCTTCAGTCATGTGGAAATAGTGTCCGACAAGACGCGGACGGCCTTTCTGACGCTCTGCCGCAACCTGAAAATCAGTCCGTCGAGCCTCCTTATGGTGGGCAACTCGTTCAAGAGCGACGTTGTCCCGGCTCTTGAGACAGGTGCGGCGGCTGTCCACGTGCCGTTTCACGTCACCTGGCAACTGGAGCATGCCGAGGAATTTCCCCACGAGCGGCTCGTCCGCGCCGCAGAGTTCGGCGATGTGTTCCGCTGTGTGGAGCATTGAGAGAGGCCGGACCGGGCGCCTGGCGGCATAAACCTATACACTAAAAACAACGAAGAGATGAGATACAGACTCAGACGCCGCATTTTTTATGCGCTGCTGCCGGCCTTGATGGCCCTGTCGCTGCCGTTTGCCATGACCTCGTGCCATGATGACGACGGTGACGGCGGCACTTCCGCGGTCAGGAGCCACACTCTGCTCATGTATCTGCCGTGGTCGGGCGACAAAAATGCGCTGACCGGCTATTTCTGGGTGAACATCAGCGACATGAAGAGAGCCTGTGCAGATTATGGGACGGGCGACGTGCAGGTGGTAGTGTTCATCTCCACCAGCGGAACCGACGGCTATATGTTCGCCATCGGCGACTACAGTGGCTACGACAGCGCCTCCCTTGCCACCTACCGCCATATCAGCTCACCGCAACTGACCACTTCCGACGGCATAGCCGCCATACTTTCCTCGATGATGGCCATGGCTCCCGCCCGCAACTACGCCATGACCATAGGGTGTCACGGTATGGGATGGCTGCCGGTCGCACAGTCTGCAACCGCAAAGAGGGCCGCCGGCACTGACAGCGGGTTCGTTCCCTACTGGCAGAACGCAGTGCCGGGCGCTCCGATGACGCGCTACTTCGGCGGCACATCGGCCAAATACCAGACGGAAACCTCCACTCTGGCCGAGGCAATAGAGCTGACAGGCGCGAAAATGGACTTCATCCTGTTTGACGACTGCTACATGTCGTCGGTGGAAGCCGCCTACGACCTGCGCCATGTGGCCGACTTTATCATAGCGTGTCCCACGGAAGTGATGGGCGACGGCATGCCCTACGCCACTATAGGCCGCTACCTGTTGGGCACACCCGACTACGACGCGGTGTGCAAAGGCTTCGTCAGCCACTACTCAAGCAGCAGCTATCCCTTCGGAACCATCGGCGTTACCGACTGCGGAGAGCTGGACAGCCTTGCCGGAATAATGCGTGAGATAAACTCAAGCTGCACCTTTGACGCTGCAAACCGTGGCGGCATACAGCGCATGGACGGCTATACGCCCGTAATCTTCTACGACTGCGGCGACTATGTGGCCCGACTCTGCGGTGACAGCGCACTCCTGGCCAAGTTCAACGCGCAGCTTGACCGCACCGTACCCTACAAGGGACACACCGGGTGGTTCCCCACTATGAACAGCCCCGCCGGCTCTGTGCCTGTTGACGGGTACATATGGAAGGTGAAAATCAACGCCTACAGCGGCATAACCACCTCTGAACCGAGCGTGAGCAGCCTGGCCGTGGACAGCTACAAGGCCACGGCGTGGTACAAAGCCACCCACTGAAAGCAGCAAACCGCCCGTTTGCGCTCCGTAACCCGCCGGGGTCCGGGTCGTAAACGGGCGGTTTGCCGTGCGTAAACGGACGCTTTTCTGCCGCCAACCGCGCCTTGCCGTTTATGACCCCTTGCCCTGCTGTCCGCTACGCCCCGACTAAATTTTGCAATCCGCTGAATTTGTGCTAACTTTGCAGTCAAATTAAAGAAACCAAAGGCTTACTATGGAAGAAAAAAAGTTCAAGCGCACCACCGTGACGGCGGCTCTGCCCTATGCCAACGGCGGTGTCCACATAGGCCACTTGGCCGGAGTGTATGTGCCGGCAGACATCTACGTGCGCTATTTGCGGCTGAAGAAGCAGGACGTACTGTTCATCGGCGGCAGCGACGAGCACGGTGTGCCAATCACAATCAGGGCAAAAAAGGAGGGAGTCACGCCGCAAGACGTGGTGGACCGCTACCATTCGATGATCAAAAAGAGTTTCGAGGACTTCGGCATCTCGTTCGACATTTACAGCCGTACCACCTCCGAGACCCACAACAAGCTGGCGTCTGACTTCTTCAAGAAGCTGTATGACGAGGGCAAACTGCTCGAAAAGGAGAGCGAACAGTACTATGACGAGGAGGCACACCAGTTCCTTGCCGACCGCTACATCACGGGCGAGTGTCCCCATTGCCACAATCCGAAGGCTTACGGCGACCAGTGCGAGAAGTGCGGAAGCGAGCTTGACCCCACGGAACTCATCAATCCGCAGAGCACAATAAGCGGCTCGAAGCCCGTCAGACGCACGACAAAGAACTGGTATCTGCCCCTGAACGACTATCAGGAGTGGCTCAAGGAGTGGATTCTCGACGGCCATAAGGAGTGGAGACCCAACGTTTACGGACAGTGCAAGAGCTGGCTTGACATGGATCTCCAGCCGCGTGCCATGACGCGGGACCTCGACTGGGGCATACCCGTGCCCGTGGATGGAGCCGACGGAAAGGTGCTCTACGTGTGGTTTGACGCACCCATAGGCTACATAAGCAACACGAAAGAGCTGCTTCCCGACACGTGGGAGACATGGTGGAAAGACCCCGAGACGCGACTGGTACACTTCATAGGCAAGGACAACATCGTGTTCCACTGCATAGTCTTCCCCGTTATGCTCAAGGCACACGGCGGTTACATACTGCCGGACAGCGTTCCGGCCAACGAGTTCCTCAACCTTGAGAACGACAAGATAAGCACTTCGCGCAACTGGGCGGTGTGGCTGCACGAATATCTCGCCAGCTTCCCCGGCAAACAGGACGTGCTGCGCTATGTGCTCACGGCCAACGCTCCCGAAACAAAGGACAACAACTTCACGTGGAGAGACTTCCAAGACCACAACAACAATGAGCTTGTGGCCGTATACGGCAACTTCGTCAACCGTGCATTGCAGCTCACCAAGAAGTATTGGGGCGGTGTGGTGCCGCAATGCGGCGAGCTGAACGACACCGACCGTCAGGCTCTCGACGAGTTCAAGGACGTTAAACGCAAGGTAGAGGAACTGCTCGACGTGTTCAAGTTCCGCGACGCGCAGAAGGAGGCAATGAACCTTGCCCGCATAGGCAACCGCTACATCACCGAGTGCGAACCTTGGAAGGTGTGGAAGACCGACCCCAAGCGTGTGGAGACAATACTCTACATCTCTTTGCAGCTCGTTGCCAACCTTGCGATAGCCTTCGAGCCGTTCCTTCCGTTCAGCAGCGCAAAGCTAAGGCGGCTGATCAACATCGAGGAGTGCGACTGGGCGCAGCTCGGATCTACCGACTTGCTCAAGCCGGGACACCAGTTGGCCGAGCCGGAACTGCTGTTTGAGAAGATTGAAGACGAGGCTATCAATCGCCAACTGCAGAAGTTGGAGGACACGAAGCGTGCCAACGAAGCGGCGTCATATAAGGCTGAGCCTATAAAGCCCACCGTTGACTTCTCCGACTTCGAGAAGTTGGACATCCGCGTAGGCCACATCAAGAACTGCGAAAAGGTGAAGAAGGCCAACAAACTGCTCAAGTTCACCATCGACGACGGTTCAGGCAACGACCGTACCATCGTGAGCGGCATTGCCAAGTTCTATGCCCCGGAGGAACTTATAGGCAAGGACGTGCTCTTCATCGCCAACCTTGCGCCGCGCAAACTGATGGGCATAGAGAGCCAGGGCATGATACTTTCGGCCGAAAACTTCGACGGCAACCTCAGCGTGACCACCCTTCTGCGCGGCGTGAAGCCCGGAAGCAAGGTGTGCTAAGCGTGCTCCCCGTCCCGTAAAGAACGGTTCCACACTGCGTAAGCGCGGCTTTCGGATTCTTCCTGTTAAAAGATATAGGATTGAATCGGAACGGTGCACAGAGGGCTGCGAACCTCCTGCATGTGCAGTTGGCGCATTGCGCAAATCTGTCTGTTTGACTGGATGGCAAAAACGCAACTGCCGGAAAGTCCTGTCACCGGCATACAGGGACTGTAAAAACAACAAGGGCTGCAAACCATAACGGTTGCAGCTCTTGTTGTCGGTATTTGGCAGCGGTTACTTCTCCACTGTTTCCTCTTTCTTTTCCTCCGCAGCGAAGTCAGTCACGTTCTTGCGGTTGGCTTGCATACGTTCATGCTCCTCTTTCGACAGGACTATGATCTTGCCGAACTCGCGCGAGCCTGTTCCGGCGGGTATCAGGTGACCGCAGATGACGTTCTCCTTCATGCCCTCAAGGTTGTCGCGCTTGCCGCGGATGGCAGCCTCGTTGAGCACCTTGGTGGTTTCCTGAAACGAAGCAGCCGACATGAAGCTCTTGGTCTGGAGCGCGGCACGCGTAATACCCTGGAGTATCTGCGTGGAGGTGGCGGCAACGGCATCGCGAACCTGCACAAGACGGAGGTCACGGCGCTTGAGTGACGAGTTCTCGTCGCGCAGCTTGCGAACCGTAACAATCTGTCCGGCCTGGAGATTCTCGCTGTCGCCGGCATCGGTGACAACCTTTTTGCCCCAGATACGGTCGTTGGCCTCGGCGAAATCGAGCTTGTCAACAATCTCCTGCTCAAGGAATGTGGTGTCGCCGGGGTCGCTTATCTGAACCTTGCGCATCATCTGGCGCACGATAATCTCGAAGTGCTTGTCGTTAATCTTCACGCCTTGCAGACGGTAAACGTCCTGAACCTCGTTGACAATGTACTCCTGGACAGCCGTGGGACCCTTGATTGCAAGGATGTCGGCGGGCGTTATCACACCGTCAGACAGCGGAGTTCCGGCACGCACGGCATCATGTTCCTGCACAAGAATCTGCTTTGACAATGACACAAGGTACTTGCGCTGCTCGCCAGTCTTTGATGTTACGACTATCTCGCGGTTGCCTCGTTTCACCTTACCCATCGTCACCTCGCCGTCAATCTCGGAGACAACGGCAGGATTTGACGGATTGCGCGCCTCGAACAGCTCGGTCACGCGGGGAAGACCGCCGGTGATGTCACCGGCCTTGCCCACGGCACGGGGTATTTTCACGAGCGTTACACCGGTCTTGACGGTCTGTCCGTCGTCAACAACAACGTGACCTCCCACGGGGAAGTTGTATGTTCCGACCTTCTCGCCCTTGGAGTTGATGATGTCGCAGGTAGGAACCTTCGACTTGTCCTTGGACTCTGTGATGATTTTCTCGGTCAAGCCGGTGGTCTCGTCGGTCTCTGCACGGAAGGTTACGCCCTCGATGACATCGTTGAACTTGAGCGTGCCGGCATACTCGGTGACGATGACGGCGTTGAAGGGGTCCCACTGGGCAATCTTCTCGCCCTTGGCTACAACATCGTCAGTCTTGTAATAGAGCGAAGAACCGTAGGGGACGTTCATTGTAGAGAGCACGATGCCAGTGTTGGGATCAACGAAACGCACCTCGCCAAGACGGCTGACAACCATCTCGCACTTCTTTCCGTCTTCTTCAAACGGCACGGTGCGCAGTTCTTCAAACTCAAGACGGCTGTCGTTCTTGGCCACGATAGATGCGTTGGCAGCGGCATTGGCGGCCACACCACCGGCGTGGAAAGTACGCAGAGTAAGCTGTGTACCCGGCTCACCTATGGCCTGTGCGGCGATGACTCCGACGGCTTCGCCCTTCTGAACCATGCGGCGCGTGGCCAGGTTGCGGCCGTAGCACTTCATGCACACGCCCTTCTTGCTCTCGCAAGTGAGCACCGAACGGATCTCAACGCTCTCGATGGGCGAGTCTTCGATGGCCTGTGCGATAGGCTCTGTTATCTCTTCGCCGGCAGCAACGATAAGCTCGCCGGTGGTAGGGTTGACCACATCGTGGACGGAAACGCGGCCGAGGATGCGCTCGGAAAGCGAAGATATAACCTCGTCGCCGTTCTTCAGCGCCGTGCACACAAGGCCGCGGAGAGTGCCGCAGTCCTCTTCGGTGATGATAACGTCATGTGACACGTCAACGAGGCGGCGGGTAAGATAACCGGCATCGGCAGTCTTCATGGCCGTATCGGCAAGACCCTTGCGCGCACCGTGGGTGGAAATGAAGTATTCAAGCACCGACATACCCTCCTTGAAGTTGGAGAGAATAGGGTTCTCAATGATCTGCGCACCCTCGGCGCCTGCCTTCTGCGGCTTGGCCATAAGTCCGCGCATACCCGAAAGCTGGCGTATCTGGTCCTTAGAGCCACGGGCACCGGAGTCAAGCATCATGAATACGGCGTTGAAGCCCTGGTCGGCCTCGGTCATCTCCTTCATCAGCACATTGCCAAGGTCGTTGTTGATGTGCGTCCATGTGTCGATGACCTGGTTGTAACGCTCCGTATCGGTGATGAATCCCATGTTGTAGTTCTCGGTAATCTGGCGAACTTCCTCGTTACCTTTCTCCACGAGGGCTGCTTTCTCCTTAGGTATGATGATGTCATCAAGGTTGAACGACAGTCCGGCAAGGTAAGCCATGCGGTAGCCGAGGTTCTTTATGCCGTCGAGGAACTCGCATGCCTCGGCGAAACCGACATTCTTTATGACGGCGGCGATGATGTCGCGCAAGCTCTTCTTGGATATTACAGTGTTGACATAGCCCACTTCGTCGGGCACAACACCGTTGACTATGACACGTCCGACGGAGGTCTCGACCATCTTGTTGACGAAGTTGCCATTCTCGTCACGGTCTTTCACCACAACTTTCACCTGGGCATGGAGGTCACACTTGCCCTCGTTGTGGGCAATGATAGCCTCTTCGGGACCGTAGAACGTGAGTCCCTCGCCCTTTGCGCCCGGACGGATTTTGGTGATATAGTAAAGTCCGAGAACCATGTCCTGCGACGGCACGGTGATAGGAGCGCCGTTTGCAGGGTTGAGAATGTTGTGGCTCTGGAGCATAAGTATCTGCGCCTCAAGCACTGCCTCGTTGCTCAACGGGAGGTGGACAGCCATCTGGTCACCGTCGAAGTCGGCGTTGAACGCTGTACATGCCAACGGGTGAAGCTGAATGGCCTTGCCTTCAATGAGTTTGGGCTGGAATGCCTGAATACCAAGACGGTGAAGTGTCGGGGCGCGGTTGAGCAGTACGGGATGTCCCTTCATCACATTTTCAAGAATATCCCAGATTACAGGCTCGCGGCGGTCAACGATTTTCTTCGCACTCTTGACTGTTTTCACGATGCCACGCTCGATGAGCTTGCGGATGATGAACGGCTTGTAAAGCTCGGCAGCCATGAGTTTGGGCAGACCGCACTCACCCATCTTCAGCTCGGGGCCTACCACGATGACCGAACGGGCAGAGTAGTCAACACGCTTGCCGAGAAGGTTCTGGCGGAAGCGTCCGGCCTTGCCCTTCAGAGAGTCTGACAGGGACTTCAACGGGCGGTTGCTTTCGCTCTTGACCGCACTGCTCTTGCGCGAATTGTCGAACAGACTGTCAACGGCTTCCTGCAACATACGTTTCTCGTTGCGCAGGATAACCTCAGGAGCCTTAATCTCTATAAGCCTCTTCAGGCGGTTATTGCGGATAATCACCCGGCGATAGAGATCGTTGAGGTCGGATGTGGCGAAACGTCCGCCGTCGAGCGGAACAAGGGGGCGAAGCTCTGGCGGTATAACCGGGAGAATCTTCATTATCATCCACTCCGGGCGGTTGATGTCCTTGCTGCCACGGAATGCCTCAACCACCTGCAGACGCTTCAAAGCCTCGTTCTTGCGCTGCATGGAAGAGTCGCTGTTGGCACGGTCGCGCAGCTCATAGGACAGCGAATCGAGATCCAAACGCGAGAGGAGGTCCTGGATAGCCTCCGCACCCATCTTTGCGATGAACTTGTTGGGGTCGGAATCGTCGAGCAGATAGTTGTCCTGCGGGATCTGGTTGTCCAGTATGTCGTTGTATTCATCCTCGGAAATGAGGTCATACGCATTGGCTCCGGGAACATCGTTGCCCTCCGCATCCTTCTTGCCGGCCAGCACACCGGGCTGGATGACCACGTAGCGCTCATAATAGATGATGGCGTCGAGCTTCTTCGTGGGCAGTCCGAGCAGATAGCCAATCTTGTTGGGCAGCGAACGGAAGTACCATATATGTGCAACAGGCACAACCAGCTCGATGTGTCCCGTGCGCTCGCGGCGTACTTTCTTCTCTGTCACCTCAACACCGCAACGGTCGCAGACTATACCCTTGTAGCGGATGCGCTTGTACTTGCCGCAGGCGCACTCGTAGTCCTTGGTCGGGCCGAAGATACGCTCGCAGAACAATCCGTCACGCTCCGGCTTGTAGGTGCGGTAGTTGATGGTTTCGGGTTTGGTAACCTCGCCATACGAACTCTCAAGTATCTCTTCCGGGGAAGCGAGTCCGATGGTTATCTTGGTGAAATTACTCTTTATCTTTGAATCTTTCTTGAAAGCCATATTTACTTTATTGTATATTATTCGTGAAGAACTGCATTTACGTCATCAATCGAGAGTAACGCTCAAACCAAGTCCCTTCAATTCGTGCAGAAGCACGTTCAGCGATTCCGGTATGCCCGGTGTAGGCATCGGCTCACCCTTGACGATAGCCTCGTAAGCCTTGCTTCGTCCTGCAACATCATCGGACTTGACGGTAAGTATCTCCTGCAGTACATGGCTTGCGCCGAATGCCTCAAGAGCCCAGACCTCCATCTCTCCGAAGCGCTGGCCGCCGAACTGGGCCTTACCGCCGAGCGGTTGCTGTGTGATAAGTGAGTACGGGCCGATGGAACGTGCGTGCATCTTGTCTTCGACCATGTGGCCGAGCTTGAGGAAATACGTGATACCCACAGTGGCCGGCTGGTCGAAACGTTCTCCTGTCTCGCCGTCATACAAGTATGTAGAGCAGAGGTGAGGCAGTCCGGCCTTATCGGTCCACTCTGCAAGGTCTTCGAGTTTCGCTCCGTCAAAGATCGGGGTGGCGAACTTAACGCCAAGCCTCTTGCCGGCAGCTCCCAGAATGGCCTCGAAAATTTGTCCGAGGTTCATACGCGAAGGCACGCCCAACGGGTTCAGAACCAAATCGACGGGCTGTCCGTCGGCCGTGAACGGCATGTCTTCCTGACGCACGATCTTGGCCACGATACCTTTATTACCGTGGCGGCCGGCCAGTTTGTCGCCGACACTTATCTTGCGCTTCTTGGCAACATACACCTTTGCCATCTGGAGGATGCCCGAAGGGAGTTCGTCACCAATGGTTATTGCAAACTTCTTGCGCTTCATTTCGGCATCAAGCAGCTTGAACTTCTTCATGAAGTTGATGATAAGCTGTGCGATAAGCCCGTTGGCGTGGTCATCGTCCGTCCACTTGCTTATCTGAATGTCGCCGTATTCAAGATTCTTGAGTGCGGTAGCAGTGAACTTGCTTCCGTGGGTTATCACCTCTGCGCCGGTATAGTCCTTCACGCCTTGCGACACTTTGCCGTCGGTAAGCGTGAGCAACTTCTCCACGAGGATGTCCTTCAGGTCGTCCACCTTTGCCTCGTATTCCTCGTCAATCTTGGCCAGTAGCACCTTGTCCTGCTGCTTTGTCTGGCGAGTCTTCATTGCCCGTGCGAACAACTTCTTGTCTATCACTACGCCGGTCAGCGACGGATTGGCCTTAAGCGACGAGTCCTTCACGTCACCGGCCTTGTCACCGAAGATGGCACGCAGGAGTTTCTCTTCCGGCGACGGGTCGCTCTCGCCCTTCGGCGAGATTTTGCCGATAAGGATGTCGCCCGGCTCAACGCGTGCGCCCACTCGGATTACACCATTGTCGTCAAGATCCTTGGTGGCCTCCTCGCTTACGTTCGGTATATCGTTGGTAAACTCCTCCATGCCGCGCTTCGTTTCGCGCACATCGAGCGAGTATTCGTCCACGTGGACGGATGTCAGTATGTCCTCGCGCACCAGACGCTCGTTGAGGACGATGGCATCCTCATAGTTGTAGCCCTTCCACGGCATGTAAGCCACGACAAGGTTGCGACCGAGTGCCAGCTCGCCGTTCTCGGTGGCATAGCCTTCGGTAAGGATGTCGCCCTTCTTCACGCGCTGTCCCTTGTTGCAGATGGGGCGCAGGTCGATTGTCATGTTCTGGTTGGTGCGGCGGAACTTTGGAATGCGGTATTCTTTAAGCGCAGGCTCAAAGCTAACGAACTCCTCGTCCTCGGTACGGTCATAAAGAATGCGTATCGTGTTGGCATCAACATACTCGATAACACCGTCACCCTCGGCAGTGACCATAGTGCGCGAGTCTTCGCACACCTGCTTCTCAATGCCTGTACCGACAATCGGTGCGTCATTGTGGAGCAGAGGCACTGCCTGGCGCATCATGTTGGAGCCCATCAGGGCGCGGTGGGCGTCGTCGTGCTCAAGGAACGGTATCAACGCTGCGGCGATAGATGCTATCTGCTGCGGCGACACGTCCATCAAGTCCACCTGGTCGGGTGCGACAACGGGGAAGTCGGCATCCTGACGGCACTTGACCACGTCGCGGATGAACGTACCGTCGTCGTTCAACGGAGCGTTGCCCTGACCTATGATATGGTCTTCCTCCTCTTCGGCAGTCAGATACACAATGTTTTTGTTGTTCAGATCGGCCACTCCGTTCACCACCTTGCGGTAGGGAGTCTCTATAAAGCCAAGTTCGTTTATCTTGGCATAGATGCAGAGTGATGAAATAAGTCCGATGTTCGGGCCTTCAGGGCTTTCAATAGGACACAGGCGCCCATAGTGCGTGTAGTGGACGTCACGCACCTCGAAGCCGGCACGCTCACGCGACAGACCTCCGGGGCCAAGAGCCGACAGGCGGCGCTTGTGGGTAACCTCCGCAAGTGGGTTGGTTTGATCCATAAACTGCGACAGTGGGTTGGTGCCAAAGAACGAGTTAATGACGCTAGATATGGTCTTTGCGTTTATCAAGTCGGTCGGTGTGAACACTTCATTGTCGCGGACGTTCATGCGCTCGCGGATGGTACGGCTCATACGAGCCAACCCGATGGAGAACTGGTTGCTCAGTTGCTCGCCGACAGTGCGCACGCGGCGGTTTGACAAGTGGTCAATATCGTCAACTGTAGCCTTGGAGTTTATCAGCTGGATAAGGTACTTGATAATCTCGATTATATCTTCTTTAGTCAAGACCCTTACATCCATGTCGGTGTCAAGCCCCAGCTTCCTGTTGATCCTGTAACGGCCGACATCGCCCAAATCGTAGCGCTTGTCCGAGAAGAACAGGTTTTGTATTACCTCGCGTGCACTTGCGTCGTCAGCGGGGTCGGCATTGCGCAGCTGGCGATAGATGTAGAGCACAGCCTCTTTCTCCGAATTGCTCGGATCTTTCTGGAGCGTATTGAAAATGATGGAGTAGTCTTGGGCTGTCGCCTCGTCCTTGTGGACAAGTATTGACTGGGCGCCGCTTTCAAGAATATCGGCAGCATTGTCCTCAGTAATCTCTGTCTCGCGATCCATTATCACCTCATTGCGCTCGATGGATACCACCTCACCGGTGTCCTCGTCAACGAAGTCTTCGTTCCAACTCTTCAGCACACGTGCGGCAAGTTTGCGCCCGTACATCTTCTTGATGTTGGCCTTTGTCACCTTGACCTCCTCGGCCAAGTCGAATATGCTCAATATGTCCTTGTCGGCTTCATAGCCTATGGCGCGCAAAAGTGTCGTTACCGGCAACTTCTTCTTGCGGTCAATGTAGGCGTACATCACGTTGTTGATGTCCGTAGCGAACTCAATCCACGAACCTTTGAACGGGATGATGCGCGCAGAATAGAGAAGAGAGCCATTGGCATGGATGCTCTGACCGAAGAAAACACCGGGAGAACGGTGCAACTGGGAAACGACTACGCGCTCAGCACCGTTTATCACGAATGTTCCATTGTCCGTCATATACGGGATCGGACCAAGGAACACATCCTGAATAACCGTACCGAAATCCTCATGGTCAGGGTCGGTGCAATACAGTTTCAGCTTGGCCTTCAACGGAACACTGTATGTCAGACCGCGCTCCAAACACTCGTCAATGGTGTAGCGCGGAGGGTCTATGTAATAGTCAAGGAACTCAAGAACAAAATTATTACGAGTGTCGGTTATGGGGAAGTTCTCTGAAAAAACCTTATACAAACCGTCGTTCTTGCGTTCTTCGGGTGGAGTGTCCAACTGGAGGAAGTCTTTGAAAGACTGTAATTGCACATCAAGGAAATCCGGATAAGGCATAGGATTCTTGACACTGCCAAAGTTTACTCTTTTATCTATTATCTTTGAAGCCATAAATTATTGATGTCTTGATTTGGAAGAATAGCCTGTCCACTCGCCTGTCGGCCTTTATAGACACAAAAAGGTCAAGAATCTCCGACTGGGAGATTCTCAACCTTTTTCAATTCCGTGTGGAAGTCGTGTTATTTAAGCTCGACAACAGCACCTGCGGCCTCGATGGTCTTCTTCAGGTTCTCGGCCTCGTCTTTAGACAAGCCTTCCTTCAGAGTAGAAGGAGCGCCGTCAACAAGATCCTTAGCCTCCTTCAGACCAAGACCGCAAGCCTCCTTAACGGCCTTAACAACCTGCAGCTTAGCGGAGCCGGCCTCCTTCAACACAACATCGAAAGAAGACTTCTCCTCTGCGGCAGCGGCAGCGCCACCGGCAGCAGGACCAGCAGCAACAGCAACAGCTGCAGCAGCAGGCTCAATTCCGTACTCGTCCTTCAGGACAGTTGCCAACTCGTTTACTTCCTTAACTGAAAGATTTACCAATTCTTCAGCGATAGCTTTAATATCTGCCATTTTTATTTCTGTTTTATTTGTTTTTAATTTAATTGTTTGTGACTTGAGTTTATTCAGGACGCTCGCCTAAAGTCTTCAGCACACCGTGTATGGTGTTTGCGCCTGATTGAAGAGCTGAAACGACATTCTTTGCGGGAGACTGCAGCAAAGCCACAACATCTGCAATAAGTTCGTTCTTGCTCTTGAGAGCTGCAAGTTCTTCAAGTTTGTCAGCACCGACGAATACGCTCTCCTCTGCATAAGCAGCCTTAAGTGCTGGAGTGCCTTCCTTTGAATATTCCTTGAGCAGCTTTGCCGGTACATTTGCCGTTGCAGTAAACAACACAGCAGTGCTGCCTTTCAACGTGCCGTACAGCGGAGTGTAATCTATATCCGAAGCCTCAAAAGCCTTGTGAAGAAGTTTGTTCTTCACAACAACCATCTTTATCTCACTCTTGAAGCACTTCGCACGGAGTTCGCTTGTCTTGCCCGCATCCAAGCCTGCAACATCCACCAGATAGAAATGGGGATACTCTTTCAGCTTTTCACCGAGTTCAACGATTATAGTATCTTTTGTTTCCTTTTTCATTTTACTAAACCTTGTGTAACGAGTTATTCAACTGATTTAGGATCTATCTTGATACCCTTGCTCATAGTGCTTGACATAAAGATACTCTTGATGTAAGTACCCTTAGCTGCCGTAGGCTTCAATTTGATGATAGTCTGTATAAACTCTTTCGCATTCTGATAGATTTGCTCCGATGTGAAAGACACCTTGCCGATAGACGAATGTACTATTCCCGTCTTGTCCACCTTGAAATCTATCTTGCCCTGCTTTACCTCCTTCACAGCCTTGGCCACATCCATTGTGACAGTACCGCTTTTGGGGTTCGGCATCAAGCCACGAGGACCGAGCACGCGTCCGAGAGCACCTATCTTACCCATGCAGGAAGGCATTGTGATGATGACATCAACATCAGTCCACCCACCCTTAATCTTGTCGATGTATTCGTCAAGACCAACATAGTCTGCACCTGCCTCTTTAGCGGCAGCTTCTGCGTCAGGAGTGCAAAGACACAGCACACGCGTAACCTTACCGGTTCCGTTAGGCAGAGAAACCACACCGCGAACCATCTGGTTAGCCTTGCGCGGATCAACGCCCAAACGTATGTCTATGTCAAGCGAAGCGTCAAACTTGGTTGTGGTTATTTCCTTTACCAACGATGCCGCCTCCGTCAAAGAATACACCTTCCCTCCTTCAACCTTATCAGCCACTAACTTCTGATTTTTTGTCAGTTTACTCATTGTCTTAATTGAAGTTATAAATTATTTACCTGGGAAGTCTCCCTTAACGGCAATACCCATACTGCGAGCAGTACCTGCTATCAGTTTCATGGCCGCCTCTACGGTGAAACAGTTCAAGTCGCTCATCTTGTCCTCAGCAATAGTCCGAACCTGATCCCATGTAACCGTAGCAACCTTTGTACGGTTGGGCTGGGCCGATCCGCTCTTGACCTTCGCTGCCTCCTTCAGCTGCACAGCTGCGGGAGGAGTCTTGATGATAAAGCTGAAAGACTTGTCTGTGTAGTAAGTGATAACGACAGGAAGTATCTTTCCTGCCTTATCCTGGGTTCTGGCGTTGAACTCTTTGCAAAATCCCATGATGTTAATTCCCTTGGAACCAAGAGCCGGTCCCACTGGAGGCGAAGGATTTGCAGCGCCACCTTTAATCTGTAATTTGATTAATCCAGCAACTTCTTTAGCCATCTTTTTGTTTATATTAAAATTCTAACGCTTCACGGCATACACCGCTCGGCAACATATAAAGGAACACGCATACCGTAACAATATATGCCTTATTCCTTTTCCACTTGCATAAAGCCTAACTCCAACGGGGTTTTACGCCCGAAGATCTTAACCATAACCTTCAGCTTGCGTTTCTCGGTGTTCACTTCTTCAATGACACCGCTGAAACCGCAGAAAGGTCCTTCGGCAACTCTGACCACTTCATCGACAACATAAGGCACATCTGTCTCAACGGCCTCAATAGCAGTCTCCTCAGCGGTTCCGAGTATGCGGTTGATGTCAGCCTGCCGTACAGGAGTGGGATTATCCAGCCCACCCAAAAAGCCCAAAACATTCGGCATGAAGCGCAAAGTGTGTGCAACCTCGCCTTGAAGGTTTGCCTCCACGAGAACATACCCCGGAAGGAACAGTTTCTCCTTTACCACTCGCTTGCCATTACGGAGCATGGCATGCTTTTCTGTTGGCAAGAGAACCTGACTAATATGCGAGGCCAGCGTGTCATCGTGCTTCATGGCCGCCTCAAGGTATTCCTTGACTTTGGCTTCCTTTCCGCTAACGGCACGCAACACATACCATTTCATTCCTGTTTCAGACATTTCGGACAATTAGTTTGGATAAATGGAACTCATGACAAACTTAAACACCAAATCCATAGCCCACACTACCAATGCAATGACAAGGGAAGCAGATAACACGACCACTGCACTGTGCGTAAGCTCGGCGAAAGACGGCCAAGTAGTCTTATGCGCAAGTTCATTGTAACAAGCCTTGCAATAATTAATGAATTTCTTAAACATGACTGTTTCTTTTTGCACGGGATGAGAGGCTCGAACTCCCGACACCTGGTTTTGGAGACCAGTGCTCTACCAACTGAGCTAATCCCGTAAAAGAAGTTCCCGTTGTTGTCAGCGGGAACCCTTTATTTTCAATCGGTCGTATGCCGACCTGTTTCGATATTAATCGTCGATGATTTCAGTAATCTGACCAGCACCTACAGTACGGCCACCTTCGCGGATAGCGAAACGCAGACCTACGTTCAATGCAACGGCGTAGATAAGCTCAACGGTGATGGTTACGTTATCACCAGGCATTACCATTTCAACGCCTTCGGGCAGAGAGATTTCACCTGTACAGTCCATAGTGCGGAGGTAGAATTGGGGACGATACTTGTTTCCGAACGGAGTGTGACGCCCACCTTCCTCTTTCTTCAGTACATAAATCTGAGCCTTGAACTTCTTGAAAGGTTTGATCTGTCCGGGATGGCAGAGCACCATACCACGCTTGATCTCCTTCTTGTCGATACCACGGAGCAACAGACCAACGTTATCGCCAGCTTCACCCTCGTCAAGTATCTTGCGGAACATCTCAACGCCAGTAACGACGCACTTCTTGTCCTCGCCAAGACCGAGCAATTCAACTTCGTCACCAACCTTAACCTTACCAGTCTCGATACGACCGGTAGCAACTGTACCACGGCCAGTGATTGAGAACACGTCCTCAACAGGCATCAAGAAAGGTTTGTCGAGGTCACGCGGAGGCAGAGGAATCCAGTTGTCAACAGCCTCCATAAGCTCCATCACCTTGTCTTCCCACTTTGCAACTCCGTTCAGAGCGCCGAGTGCAGAACCACGGATGATAGGAGTATTGTCGCCATCGTACTCATACTGGTCGAGAAGCTCGCGCATTTCCATTTCAACGAGTTCGAGCATTTCCTCGTCCTCGACCATGTCGCACTTGTTCAGGAATACAACCAGACGGGGAACGTTCACCTGACGGGCGAGCAGAACGTGCTCACGAGTCTGGGGCATAGGACCGTCAGTTGCAGCAACCACGATGATTGCACCGTCCATCTGGGCAGCACCAGTTACCATGTTCTTCACATAGTCAGCGTGACCCGGACAGTCCACGTGAGCATAGTGGCGGTTAGCTGTCTCATACTCGATGTGGGCGGTGTTGATGGTTATACCACGCTCCTTCTCTTCAGGAGCATTGTCAATCTGGTCGAAAGACTTAACATCCTCAGAGCCAAATCCTTTTTCGTGAAGAACCTTTGAAATGGCAGCTGTCAGAGTTGTCTTACCGTGATCCACGTGACCAATTGTACCAATGTTAACATGCGGTTTGGTACGAACGAATGTCTCTTTAGCCATAGCTTATTAATTTATTTAATGATTAATCTGATTACGTTTTTGAGCTGTAACTGAGAGTTGAACTCAGGACCTCTTCCTTACCAAGGAAGTGCTCTA
>CAVAPI010000045.1:0-18083 GCA_963590445.1 Lachnospiraceae bacterium
CTTTGCGACAAGAGGACGATTTGATGTGGCCTTCTCTACTTTCTCCTTTTGCTTCTTGGCTACTACCACACTTCTATCTTTCGATGTGTCACGCTTTGGCTTAGATTGCGCATTGGCAAGACCGGGCATCAGGCAAAAGGCAAAAATCAAATACAATATATTTCTCATTATCTACTCTCCGTTCACAATAGTTTGTTCTTTCACGTGCTGGTACCATTCTCCGTTCCACGGCTTATTGTCCTTGAACTCACCAATGAAATGCGCTTTCTCTACATCAAAGAATAGCCCCTTATACCACTTATCCTCATTCATCGATCCCTTAAAATAGGAACCATCCTTATAGAACATGATGGCATTGTTGTCAATTCGCTTCCCGTTGGTGAAGTTCCCGTAATAATACAACCGACCATCCTTATCTTTATTGTGATAGATAGCCACTCCCGTTCCGTTTGGTTCTCCATTTTCCATAGGTCCGTAATACACATACGCACCCATGTCCTTCTTAGTCACTTCACTAGGATTAATGACCTTTACATAAACGATTCCGAAAAGAACCAGAGCCACGAAACTGAGCATAGCTACCCATTTCGTATTCCTCTGCTTGTTCTTTAAGGCAGACACTTCTCTCTTCAGCTCGGCACATTCACCTTGCAACTCTTGTATCCGCTTGTCTTTCTTAACAATGATACCTCTATAACTATTCATCTGGGCAGTATTATAGCCCTTTGACTTATATATAAAGGTATAGCCATTGGTATAACTTGACTTGATGATGTCCTGTACGTTATCTTGGATGGAGAAACTCTTGACAGAATCTTTCGCCACACCATAGTTTACTGCAGGCAACATCATCGAACTACCCTCTAACCTGTCAAATGCAGCCTGGAGGTTGGAAGTAATCAAATCTATTTCCTCACGGTTTTCATAGAGTTGCCCCACTTTGGAGGTAATTACTCCATTATCTCCATAATGGATGAGATAACCGTTTCTCACCATCGACTCGATGACTTGCTCATAAATGGCAAACAACCCATCCAACTGAGTGATATACTTACCGTTTAAGACCACGCACAAGCCCAGGTACTCCTCACTCTCCATCTTGCGGATATACCCGTAGTACATCAAGTCGCTCTCTCTATGAACAGCGATTTGCGTTGTTGCCTGCGCATTCTTGGCAAAAGACTTAAAGATGGTCTTGGCATAGTCATTGGGATATTGTGAGTAGCCAACGCTAAACTCCCCAAACAGATATACAGATATATTCATTATCGTAGCTTGAATTTGATTAATTTGTTCTCGTTGTCTACAGAATATGAAGGTGCCCTGTTGAGTACTTCGTTACCCAACAACAAGGGTGCCTGCGCATTGGCAGAAACCGTTGCCGTTACATTAGTGCAGGCAATTTGTCCCCCTATCACCAATTCGCGCAAATTGATTACCATATTCTCGACAATACTGCCATCAGCTATTTGAGATTGTGTCATACCCAGTATGTCATCTTGAGTGAAGCACCCCTTCTCATAAAGGTATTTAGCCTCCGCTATGGAAATAAGAGTTCCAGAACATCCACTGTCAAGTATCATCTTGACAGTAAACTGGCCATTTACGGTCACATCGATGAGTTTTACTCCACTCTGTTCCTCAAAGGGAACTGATACTTCGCTGTCAGCATCATACGTGATTTGTGAGGAAGTCTGAGACGGAACAACTACTGTAGTATCCTCCCCTATATCTTCATTTCCATAGAACGAAAGTTGCTTTTTCTTCTGCCCACATGACGCAAGCAAAATGCCAGCAAATACAATCGTGAATGTCTGGTATCTCATACTTAGTCCTTTTCTATTTTTACACTCTTTTTTGCCATTGTTTTTCCGTTGTACACATAACGGATGGTGCAAGTCTTGCCGACACTATCACGCTTTGGCATAATATGATTTTGTGCTTGTATTTCGAATGCAGCGCTTTCGAACTTTGCTCCTTGCAAAGTATCTGAACCATTACCTATCAAGGACACAACATAAATGTGTCCACACTCTACTTTATTTACATCCTTTCCTTCCTTTCCTTCTTCCTTGATGGATATGGCGAGAGCTTTTGAATCGTTTGTGGTTGCAGCCTCGGGCGTATTTTCCAACCGTTTATTTTCTTTTTCCAACCGTTTATTTTTTCTTTCCGATAACTCAATCTTTTCCTGAGGCCCTTCTTTTTCGCTCTCTTTGTTGCCCCATTTGCCCATCAGTAAGAAAATTAACAATGCGATGAGCAATATGACGAAAAAAACAGCTAAACTGACAATGACAAGAGGCTTATTAACAATCGTCTCCTTAAGTGTATAAAGTGGTTTGGGCAGATTCGCTCCCCCATCTTTAAACGCAGAAAAATCTCTCTGCAATTTCTCCACTGACTCTTGGAGCTTTTGTATCTTTGCATTACTCGTGAGCAATTCTTCGTCCTTCTGTTTGCATTGCTTCTTCCAGTCGGACACTTCGCTTTCCAATCCTCTGTTTGTGCGATTGAGAGTATCTATCTTCTCGTCAACCTGAGAATATCGTTGCTTCAGTTCCGACATCTTCCGCTCGTTATCAGCGTTTGCTTGAGCTATCTGTTGCTGAGAACGTTGCTCGCTGAGCCGTAGGTTCTCCTCTGCCTGTCGGGTGACAGACTGTATATCTGCTTGCGACTTCTGTGTGATGGCGGTTATTTGCTCTTGAGAAGTGCGTTGTTGTAGTTGTATCTCCAGTTGTGCCTTTTGTCTCACAGTTTCCATCTCTGTTTTGTACTTGTCCACCTCCTTGGCAGCACTAACAGACAGAAAACATGGAGAAACCATCATTTTCCCAGCCTTCTTCACATAGTCCAATGCCAAGCGTTTGGTACACTCATGAAGATTAACATTTTGACATGCCCCTTGTGAATTGGCAGAAAAACCAGAAAGCGACACTATGTCTTCGTTGACAGAGAACTCGCCTATATAATTGAGAATGTGGCTTTCAATGTCTTTCAGTTTGGAATCTATGCTTTGAAAGTCGGCTACAAGATATTTGACCATAGTTCCTGTATCTTGCACGCAAAGTCCAACACACATCTTTCCATAAGCCGCTTTCAAGATGTTATACATATTCTGCACGTCGACATAGAAGGCATTGATGCGCAACGTCAGGGCAAAATAAGACCCGGCACGACCTTGTGAGTCGCACACGTTCTGTCCTTTTATGAAGGAATAGTAGCAACTCGTTAATCCTCCGAAAGTCATTATTTCAACTTTCATCACCTCTGGAGTGTCCCATTTCGGACTATAGAAAGACGACAGGTATCGCTGGTCGTCTCCCTTCGGTCCCCATATTTTTTGTCCCATAGGCACGCCATGGACAAAAAGGCTAATGTTCAGTCCCATATGTACTAATCTCCTATCCGTTAATCAGTTTAAGCATTGCTTGCCAAAATTTCTGTGCATAGACAGGATGTCCCTCCGTATAGGTCAGACCTCCCGACATCGTTTCCGAGTAACTTCCTGTCATAAATGGGACGAACTCGCAGTTGTACTTGGTAAAGAACTTGGTAATAGGATTCTTGTTCTCAAACGGCACGAAAATATTTGCATACTGATTTTGCACACTTCTGATAGCTTCATTCGTGTTCACATTGCCCACTCCGTAGACAAAAGGTGTCAGATCTATCTTGTTGTACACAAAAATCACCTTGTCTCTTGGCGCCATCATCGACTTGAGGTTGCGAATACGCGTCACATAGTTGGCACGCGGAACGCTGTCGCTCCAGTCGGGCTCAAGCATAATGGCCCATACCTTCCGATTCTGACTGTTTATAATCTTCTGCACATAAGCTGGATAGGGACGATTCGGGTCACCTGGTAGGTAATAATACTCGCCCGGTGCCTCCAATATCTGACAGATTGGTTTTCCATTCTTTAGTACCTTCACAAGCATAAAGCTCATGTTGGATGTACTGGACGCTGCATTGTTCGAATTGATGGTCTGGTCAAAATTGTCACAGAGTTGCTTATAGTTGTCGTCATAGGTGGGGCGGAACGTCTTTTCCGGAACGACCGTATAACCTTCTGACTGAAGGTAACGCGTCATTCTAATAAGCGTCATGGTCTTTCCGCATGAAGGCGGACCATAAAGAACCACTATAGGTGTGGTGGGGTCAGACACCGTAACAGTAATGCTGTTGGGGTCGTTTTGTTCTACTGAAGACAAACCTGCAATAGACGAAGCGTCACTTGCTGGCATAGATACTGGTTCGTCTGTCTCAAGCGGAGATTCTATGATATTATCCGAAACGGGTATTTCTGTTTCATTTGGCTTAACGTTGTTAGTAGTAGAGCCGCTGTTTACTGATATTGCCATAATTTATTCTTTTTGTCGTTTTACATTTCTCTTTTTTTGAATGCGATGTCGAAGAAGATAAAAGCTGCGACATCAACCAATATGGATATGATAATCCAGAAAATGAAGGCCAAACCGCCCTGTTCTCCCTTCACGAAATCTACCCAGACATCATACACGCTCAACAGTCTCGATACCTTTGTTTGAGGATTGGAACATGTGTAGGCCTCCTTGTCTCCCTCATTCTTGAAGTCCACAAATTGCTGATAAGACTTGATGGTAGCATATCCTTGATTGAGAGTGTTGCATACCGTCTTGATGTCATCGGCATCGGTCAAAGACAACTGCCCCATATCAATGTATTTCTTCGTAAGCTCAAGGTTTTTCCAGTCCTTGGTAGCAGTCTTCCGATAATTATCATTGGATGGTTGCATCTCCTTGACAATATTCATCTTCTTATTGTCTAACTGCATGAGAATTACATCTCGATATGCTTGGTAAAGAGTGTTGCGTTCTGATACAGAGTTGCCGATACCGGAAAGTTTATTGATTTTGCTGACACCTAAAATCTGGGCTATCTCACCAAGAACTCGTTCGGTCTCTGGTCCATTGCCAGGATTGAGAGGATTCTTTATTTCCGCCTCCAATGACTGCAGTTTGATGTTTACTTGGTTTTCCACCTCTGCACATCTTGCCTGTATCTTAGCCTCCGTTACCGTATTGTCCTTGATTTGCGACAGATAACCTTGGGTTGTTGCAATGTCATTAATCACTTTCTCGTCAATCAGATTTCTGAAGAAGAAAGTGTGTGTGTTAGTCGGCATACTACACAGAAGCCAGAAGACAAGTACAATAAAGATACCACCTAAAAGATTAGCACCACGCTTCTCCATATAGATATTCTGATTCAGACTATCCACAATCATCTTAGATCCCCACGATGCTATGAAGAAGAAACCTACGGTAATAGCCCAGCAGAAAACACTTGGCCAACTTGGCAATAGTAGATGCAAAGATCCTGCTGTCGCCCAGCAACTTACGGCAGCAAAAGCAAGAAAGCCCGCAACCGTGAAAACTTTAACAAACTTGTTGTCGTTCATAATTCCCTATTGCCTATAGTACCCCAGATTCGGCATTTAATGATAATGAGAAATACGAACACAAAAAAAGCGTGGAGAACTTACCTGTTGTCCATTCCACGTACCGAGGCTCTAGCATTGCCTATCTAAGTTGAACAGACAACGTCAGAGCCCACGCCGATATGATAATCATATCCACATGGAACATATCTGCAAAGACACTTTGCACTCAAAAGGGTACAATGATGGCTTACAGTGAACCATACGGACGGATAAATCACACCCGGGGCATCTACCGTTGGCCATGTTCAAGACTTAGATTGTGAATTTGCTAGATTCGGTACGTCTCAAACAGAGCGTCAAGTAAACGCCTTAATTATGTCGTGCCTCTTTACCCACCCAGCCCTCCTTTATCTGCAAGTGCGAAACATTGCAAAAGGCTCGGCGTGGACTGAGGCTTGGACGCTGCGGCTTCATGTGTTCACGACACAATTTGCTGAATTCGTCCAACGGCAAAGATATTGCATTTTTCTGAACGGACAAAGAAAAAGGGGAAAAATGTTTGCAAACGATGGTTAGGACAGAATGTTTGCTGTCATGTGAACGGACGGTACGAGGGCTGCCAAGTTTGCTCTTGTGCTTCGTCTGCCCACGAATGGTACGCCGGGGGCGACGTACCTCCTACGTAAGGGCAAAGTTACATTGCCCGAAGACTTCAGCGTTGCTGCAAAAGGACAAACATCCTTTGACAGCACAAACTTTTCGTAGAGAAACCGGGCAAAGGTAACATATTATCTTGATATGTTCAAGAAATTCGTGTTAAAAGGCGTTTGCATTAGCCCCTGCAACCGTTAACACTTCCTAATGATAGGAACGAGGGTGTCTCGTAGTAGGATCGAAGGGTGCTCGTTGTGGGAACGAGGAAGGCTCGAAGTGGGAGCGAAGAAATGACTTAAAACCATTAGTGTCCCGTTAAAATTGGGACACTAATGGCGAGAAATAATAAATTAGGCTGGCTGTATTTTCTGTTATACCGATTTTATTTGCTTACTTTGCAATGCAGTAATTCACCTAAAAACCATATGCTATGAAAAAGAAGAAAGGTGGCAAACGAATAGGCAGAAAGGATGTCGCTGAGGCAGTACAAAAGCTGTTTCTGGCAAATCCGGGCGACACGCTCAATTTCAAGTATATCTTCAAGACGCTCAAACTGGACACGCATCCGCTGAAAATGCTCGCCATCGACACGATGGAGGAAATGGCGTGGGACGACTTCCTGACCAAGGTGAGCGAGAACTCCTACCGGCTGAACACCAAGACGCAGGTGCAGGAGGGCAAGTTCCGCCGCAAAGCCAACGGCAAGAACAGTTTTATTCCTGCCGACGGCAGTCTGCCGGTGTTCGTGGCCGAGCGCAACAGTATGGCGGCTCTCGACGGCGACACCGTTCAGGTGACCTACCTCGCACGGCGCCACAACCACATAAAGGAGGCCATGGTCACCGCCATCATCAAGCGCGCCCACGACACCATGGTGGGCAAGCTGCGTGTGGAGGGTGATTTGGCGTTCCTGTTGCCACAGGCCAATCTGGTGGTGAACGACATCATCATACCCAAAGGCAAACTCAAGGGCGGCAAGACGGGTGACAAGGCTGTGGTGAAGGTAACGCAGTGGCCCGATGCGGAGCACCGCAACATAATGGCCGAGGTGATTGACGTGCTCGGACAACAGGGCGACAACAATGCAGAGATGCACGCCATACTGGCGCAATACGGACTGCCATACACTTATCCGGAAGAGGTTGAGAAGGCCGCTGACGGCATAAAGGCCGAGATAACCAAGCAGGACTTGGAGGAGAGGGAGGACTTCCGCAGCGTGTTCACCTGCACCATCGACCCCCACGACGCCAAGGACTTCGACGACGCACTGTCCATCCGCCGCACCGAGAACGGCCTGTGGGAGGTGGGAGTGCATATAGCCGACGTGTCGCACTACGTCACCGAGGGGTCTGTTATAGACAAGGAGGCATACAAGAGGGCCACAAGCGTTTATCTTGTTGACCGCACCGTGCCTATGCTGCCTGAACGCCTGTGCAACTTCATCTGCTCGCTGCGCCCTAACGAGGAGAAGCTGGCCTACAGCGTGATATTCGAGATGGACGACGAGGCCGAGGTAAAGCGTTGGCGGCTGGTACACACCGTCATCAAGAGCGACCGCAGGTTCGTGTATGAAGAGGTGCAGGACACGCTCGAAAACAATGGCGTAGTCGATGGGCAGGGTATGCCCGCACCGGCTCCGGGCAGGGACGGCTACACCGGCGAATATGCGGCAGAGCTGATACAGCTTGACCGACTGGCCAAGAAGCTGCGCGAGAAACGGTTTGCCAACGGTGCGGTGAAGTTCGACAGGGAGGAAATGCGCTTTGACATTGACGAGACCGGCAAGCCCGTACGCTGCTACTTCAAGAAGTCAAAGGATGCCAACAAACTTGTGGAGGAATATATGCTGCTGGCCAACCGCACCGTGGCCGAGAGCATTGGCAAGGTGAAGCGCGGGCAGAAACCGAAGACTTTGCCCTACCGAGTGCACGACCAACCCGACCCGACCAAGCTGGAGACGCTGCGCGGGTTTGTGGTCAAGTTCGGCTACAAGATGAAGACCACCGGCACAAAGGGAGCCATATCGAAGAGCCTCAACGCGCTCATGGAGCAGTGCGCCGGCAAGAAGGAGCAGAACCTGATAGAGATGGTGGCACTGAAAGCCATGATGAAGGCCAAGTACAGCGTTCACAACATCGGCCACTATGGTCTCGCCTTTGACTACTATACACACTTCACGTCGCCAATACGCCGATACCCCGACACGCTGGTTCACCGTCTGCTCACCAGATACCAGAACGGCGGTCGCTCAGTGAACAAAGACCACTACGAGGAGCTGTGCGAACATTGCAGCGACATGGAGATTGTGGCGCAGAACGCAGAGCGTGACTCCATAAAATACAAGATGGTGGAGTTCATGGCCGACAAGGTGGGCAACGTATATGACGCACACATAAGCGGCATACAGAGCTATGGCATATACTGCGAGATAGACGAGAACCACTGCGAGGGCATGGTGCCGATGCGCGACCTGGACGACGACTACTACGACTTCGACGAAAAGAATTACCAACTCGTAGGACGGCGCCACCACAATCGCTACCAACTTGGCGACCCCGTGCGCATACAGGTGGCCAAGGCCGACATAGAACGCCGCCAACTTGACTTCACCATCGCCTCCGAAGAAGGCGACAAAGGCAATTCCAGGCCGAAGAGAAGGAGAAACAGGAAGGAAGAGTGACTTCAAACCGCATATAAAAAACGATGTCAATACGGTACACACGCAAGGAAGAGCTGTGGAACACATGGTCGCACGCCGCCGGAATACTCATGGGAGTGGCCGTCGGCGCGGCTTTCCTCGTGTTTTGCTTCCGCCACGGCAACGGTTGGGCGCGCCTCGGAGTGATGCTATACCTGTTTGGCATGCTGGGTTCCTACATAGCCTCCACCGCCTATCATGCCACGCCGCGCCGAAGCCGATGGCGCGAACGGCTGCGACGGTGGGACCACGCCGCCATCTACTGGCACATAGCAGGGTCGTATTCGCCCCTTACGTTGGTGGCTTTGCGCCAGGAAGGCGGCTGGGGATGGGGCTTGTTCGGCTTCGTCTGGCTGTGTGCCGCGGCGGGAACGGTGATGAGTTTCACCCGTTTGAAGGAGCACAGCAACCTTGAAACGGCCTGTTTTGTGGGCATGGGGCTGTCCGTACTCGTGGCTTTCAAGCCTCTCTTGGCCTGTGTCAATGCAGCAGCAGTATGGCTACTCGTGGCCGAAGGCGTGTGTTACATTACGGGAGCATGTTTCTACACACTCAAGAAGCGGCGGTATATGCACACGGTGTTCCACTTCTTCGTGCTCGCCGGCAGCCTCTGCCACATCGCAGCCGTGTGGGACGTGCTCATGAAGTACATGGACTGACCGTGCCGGTGCGCAGTTTGCAGCCGCCTCCCTACCCTTTTTACTCATTCCCCCTACCCTTTTTGCGCCTCTCCCCTACCCTTTTGCTGTAAAACCCCGGCCATTTGTGATGCCTGACCCGGCCATTTGCGGAGGCTGAACGGCCGGGTTTTTCTTTCCGGACGGTCTCCTTTTCTTTGCCGTTTGCCCCATTTGCATTAACTTTGCACGTAAACTTTCACGCCTTTCCCGACGGGACAAGGACAAACAACATACGCTCTATGGCAAAGAAAGACAAGGAACTGACCCCGATGATGCGCCAGTTCTTCGACCTCAAGGCCAAGCATCCCGACGCTATACTGCTGTTCCGCTGCGGCGACTTCTACGAGACGTACTGCGAGGATGCCGTCATTGCATCGAAAATACTCGGCATTACGCTCACCAGACGCAGCAACGGCTCGTCGGAAAGAGGCTCGGAAATGGCCGGATTTCCCCACCATGCGCTCGACACATACCTGCCCAAGCTCGTGCGGGCGGGCAAGAGGGTGGCCATATGTGACCAGCTTGAGGACCCGAAACTGACCAAGAAGCTCGTAAAACGCGGCATAACGGAGCTTGTGACGCCGGGAGTGGCCATGACGGACAATGTGCTCAACTACCGCGAAAACAACTTCCTGGGAGCGGTACACTTCGGCAAATCGGCGTGCGGAGTGGCCTTTCTCGACATATCCACGGGCGAGTTCCTCACGGGCGAGGGCACTTTCGACTACGTGGAAAAGTTGCTTGGCAGTTTTTCGCCCAAGGAGGTGCTCTTTGAACGGGGGAGAAAGCAGGACTTTGAGAGCCATTTCGGCTCAAAGATATTTACCTTTGAACTTGACGACTGGGTGTTTACCGGGCAGAGTGCGCATGAGAAGCTGCTCAAGCACTTCGGAGTGAAGAGCCTGAAGGGCTTTGGCGTGGAGCATCTGAGCAACGGAGTGATAGCAAGCGGCGCCATACTGCAGTATCTGGAGCTGACCCAGCATACGCAGATCGGCCACATCACGTCGCTGGCACGCATAGAGGAGGAGCGATACGTGAGGCTTGACAAGTTCACAATACGCAGTCTGGAGCTGCTAAGTCCCATGCAGGACGACGGTGCATCGCTGCTTGACGTGATAGACTGCGCCGTGTCGCCCATGGGAAGCCGCCTGATACGCAGGTGGGTAGTGTTCCCTTTGAAGGACGAAGGGCGCATAAACGAGCGGCTCGACGTGGTGGATTACTTCTTCAGAGAGCCGGATTTCCGCCGGTGCATCGACGAGCAGCTGCGTCGTGTGGGCGACTTGGAGCGCATAATCTCCCGTGTGGCCGTGGGCAGAGTGTCGCCCCGCGAGGTGGTACAGCTCAAGGTGGCTCTCGAAGCCGTGCAGCCAGTGAAGACAGCGTGCCTGTATTCCGGCAACGCGGCGTTGGAAAGGATCGGCGAACAGCTCAACCTGTGCGAGTCATTGCGCGAGCGTATAGGGCGTGAAGTGCGCCCTGACCCGCCGCAACTCGTGGCTAAGGGAGGCGTAATCAACGACGGCGTGAACGCAGAGCTTGACGATTTGCGCAGCATAGCCTACAGCGGCAAGGACTATCTGCTAAAGATACAGCAGAGGGAAACGGAGCTTACGGGTATAGCAAGCCTCAAGATAGGCTACAACAACGTGTTCGGCTACTATCTGGAGGTGCGCAATACGTATAAGGACAATGTGCCCGCCGACTGGATACGCAAGCAGACGCTGGCCAACGCCGAGCGGTATATCACGCAGGAACTGAAGGAATATGAGGAGAAGATACTCGGGGCGGAAGACAAGATACTGGCTCTCGAACAAAAGCTCTTTGCCGATCTGGTCATGTCGATGCAGGAGTTCATACCGCAGATACAGATAAACGCCAACCTCATAGCGCGCCTTGACTGTCTTCTCTCGTTCGCCAAGACTGCCGAAGAGCACCGCTACGTGAGGCCGCAGATAGACTCTTCGGACACGATAGACATACATCAGGGACGCCACCCGGTGATTGAGACGCAGCTACCCGCGGGCGAAAGCTACGTGCCAAACGACATTGAGCTGGACAGCGAGCGGCAGCAGATAATGATAATCACCGGTCCGAACATGGCCGGCAAGTCGGCTCTGCTGCGCCAGACGGCACTCATCGTACTCATGGCGCAGATTGGCTGCTTCGTACCGGCCGAGAGCGCAAGAATAGGGCTGGTGGACAAGATCTTCACCCGTGTGGGTGCGAGCGACAACATAGCCCTCGGCGAATCGACATTCATGGTGGAGATGACCGAAGCGGCCAACATTCTCAACAACGTGTCGCCCAAATCATTGGTGCTTTTCGACGAGTTGGGGCGCGGAACGAGCACCTATGACGGCATATCCATTGCATGGGCCATCGTGGAATACCTGCACGAGCACCCCAAAGCGCAGGCCAGAACGCTCTTTGCCACCCACTACCATGAGCTGAACGAGATGGAAAAGCACTTCAAACGCATAAAGAACTACAACGTAAGCGTCAAGGAAATAGACGGAAAGGTGATATTCCTGCGCACGCTGCAGCGCGGCGGAAGCGAGCATTCGTTCGGTATTCATGTGGCGGAGATAGCAGGTATGCCGCGCAGCATAGTGAAACGCGCCGGCGTAATACTCAAGCAGCTTGAGGCAGACAATGCGTCTGTGGGCACTGCGGCGCGCCCTACGGCAGAGATAGCGGGCAGTCGGGAGGGCATGCAGCTTAGCTTCTTCCAGCTCGACGACCCTGTCTTGTGCCAGATACGCGACGAGATACTGGGGCTGGACATCAACAATCTGACCCCCGTGGAGGCTCTCAACAAGCTCAACGATATAAAACGGATAGTGAAGAGGGTGTGTCAAAACGAAAAATGACATTTGAAAAACTTACAATTTGCAACTCACAAGTAAAACAGGCTATGTTTTATACCCGTTTTAGAGCTATAACAAGGCATTTTACTATGCCATGACCGTGTTTTTAACGTCGATAAGTTTCAAATTAAAAGTTCTCAATCCCTCAAAAATCGTTTTGACACACCCTCTTTCCATGCCCCTGCCCTACCCTTTTTGTACTTGTTTTACAGTCAGTTATGGCGGTCAGGCTGTCGCAACGAGATGGTTCTGCTACCGTACCCCGCCGTCTTTATTCCGCTTTCTTCCCGGCTCTCACCATGCAGACCACACCTATGACGATGAAAGGTATGCTGAGGAGCTGTCCCATGTCGAGCGGCAGCGATGCCTCGAAGGCCTCCTGCACCTCCTTGGTGTACTCTATGAAGAAGCGGGCCGTGAAGATATAGGTGAGGCAGAGGCCGAAGAAGAAGCCCGTACCCACCTTTTCGGGATGCTTGCGGTACAGGGCGAGACCTATGAACAGCAGCACGGCGTAGGCCAATGCTTCGTAGAGCTGGCCGGGATGGCGCGGTGCTGTATCGACACGCTCGAAGACAAACGCCCAAGGCACGTCGGTCACCTTGCCTATTATCTCGGAATTCATCAGGTTGCCAAGGCGTATGAAGCATGCCGTGACGGGCGTTGCAATGGCTATGTTGTCGAGTACCGTCCGGATACCCACCTTTGTCTTGCGCACATAAAGCCACAGGGCGATCATCAGTCCGAGCGTTCCTCCGTGGCTCGCAAGGCCTTCGTAGCCGGTAAACTTCCATCCGCCCTCGGCAAGGAAGCGTATGGGCAGGAACATCTCGATGATATGGGTGCCGGAAGACAGGAAGTAGCCGGGTTCATAGAACAGGCAATGGCCCAGCCGTGCGCCCACCAGTATGCCGACAAAGCAGTAGATGAACAGCGGTTCAAACAGGTTGTCGGCTATCTTCTGACGCTTGTAGAGCCATCTGACAATGGCGTAGGCCAGCGCAAGCCCCAAGAGCCAGCACAGGCTGTACCACCTCAGGCCGAAGAAAGCTTTGAGGTCGGGGTTCCAGACGATGTAGTTGAGCAGTGCAGACATGATACTCGCGGTTAAAGACTAAACGTTGAAGCGGAAGTGCATGATGTCGCCGTCCTGCACAACATACTCCTTGCCCTCGATACCCATCTTTCCGGCCTCGCGGACGGCGGCCTCCGAGCCGTAGCGGATGTAGTCGTCATACTTGATGACTTCGGCGCGGATAAAACCCTTTTCGAAGTCTGTGTGTATCACTCCGGCGCATTGCGGGGCTTTCCAGCCCTTGCGGTAGGTCCAAGCCTTCACTTCCATCTCGCCGGCGGTGATGAATGTCTCAAGGTTCAGCAGCGAATAGGCCTTCTTTATCAGCCGGTTGACACCGCTTTCCTCCAGTCCCAGCTCCTCAAGGAACATCTGTTTGTCCTCGTAGGTCTCCAGCGAGGCTATGTCTTCCTCGGTCTTGGCGGCTATGACGAGCATCTCGGCATTCTCGCTCTTGGCTATTTCCTCTATCTTCTTGGAGTATTCGTTGCCCTCTTTGGCACTGTTCTCGTCAACGTTGCACACATAGAGCACCGGTTTGGCAGTGAGCAGGAACAGGTCGTGAGCCACCTTTTGCTCCTCCTTGCTCTCAAACTCCACCGTGCGGGCGTTCTTTCCCTGCTCCAAAACGGCCTTGTAAGCCTCCAAAACCCCTACTGCCACCTTTGCGTCCTTGTCGCCTGCGGCCGCCGACTTCTGCTGTTTGGTCAGCTGAGACTCTATCGTTTCGAGGTCTTTCAGCTGCAGTTCGGTGTCGATTATCTCCTTGTCTTCAACGGGATTGACCGATGCGCCGCCCTCACGCACTATGTTGTCGTCGTCGAAGCAGCGCAGTACGTGGATGATAGCGTCCGTCTCACGTATGTTGCCGAGGAACTTGTTGCCCAGTCCCTCGCCCTTTGACGCACCCTTTACCAGTCCCGCAATATCCACAATCTCGCAAGTGGCGGGCACTATGCGTCCCGGATGCACAATCTCGGCCAGCTTGTTGAGCCGCTCGTCGGGCACGGTTATCACGCCCACGTTAGGCTCTATGGTGCAGAAAGGGAAGTTTGCCGCCTGCGCCTTTGCGCTCGACAGGCAGTTGAACAGTGTGGATTTGCCCACGTTGGGCAGTCCCACTATACCACATTTTAATGCCATTCTTGTATCAAGTGTATTTGTTTCCGGCCGAAACGGTTTGCGTTTTCAGCCGTGTGTATTCTTGTTTCCGACCGCAAAGGTAACGCTTTATTTTGGTTTTGCCCACATTATGCCGTTTCAAAAGCGTATGTGGAGGCAGCGTTTGGGGCGGTTTTTCACTGCGGTGTCATGCGGTTTTCACAAAGGGCCGCATGGTTTTGTCCTGCATTTCATGCGCCCGGAGACCGCCGTTGTAACGCTTTGTCAGTCAGACCGTTCGGGATTTGCTCCAAAATCCGCCCGTTTTTGCCCCGCAAATGGCCTGTTTATACTTCGCAAATGGCCTGTTTACGATGCCTGAACCGCCTGTTTGTGGTTCGCAGAGCGGAGGGCGGTGGAGTGGGGGCGGCCGTAGTGCGCTTGAAAAACGGATGGAAAAATGCGCCTTTTCTTGCCTCTCCCCATCCCTTTTGCTATATTTGCATATGAAAAGTCGCTTGGAAAAGTGGCGCAAACGGCCAAAAAGTCGCTTGGAAAAGTGGCACGATTGACGGAAAAGTCGCTTGGAAAAGTGGCGCAAGAGAGACTGATTCCCTGAAAACAAGTACAATATGCTGAAAAGAAAGATGGAGGATATTCTCCTTGCATGGAAGCAGGAGGAAGACCATAAGCCCATTGTCATAAAAGGATGCCGGCAGTGCGGCAAGACTTTCAGTGTGCGAAAGTTTGCCGAAGAGCACTACCGCCATGTCGTTTACCTCAACTTTATGGAAAACAAAGACTATGGTTTGGCCTTTGAAGGGTCGAAAGTGGTGGACGATATAGTGATGAATATCACGGCAATAGTACCCGGAAGTGTTTTTGAGAGCCGTCAAACCTGTCTCATACTGGACGAGATACAGGAGTGTAATGCAGCCCGGACGGCCTTGAAGTTCTTCAAAATGGACGGCCGTTACGATGTTATAGCCACCGGGTCGCTGCTCGGAGTGAGGGGATATGGTTCGCGCGGGAGTAGGGAAGAGCAGGGGAAATACTCAATACCGGTGGGATATGAAACCCTTGTGGACATGTATCCTCTGGATTTTGAGGAGTTTCTTTGGGCAAACGGCATAACCACTCTTGTCATAGACCGGCTCGAAGAGTGTCTGCGGCAGGAAAAGCCTGTGCCGGAAGCCCTGCACCAACGCTTGCGCCAGCTGATGCTCCAGTACGCCGTGGTCGGGGGGATGCCCGCCGCCGTAAGTATCTTTGCAAAAAGCCGCGACATGGGCAAGGTGCTGGAGGAGCAGCGTGGGATAGTTGCCGGATATGAAGACGACATGATGAAGTATGCCGATGACAAAGACAAGCCTCGCATACGGGAATGTTTTGAGTCTATACCCAGACAGTTGGGCAAGGAGAACAAAAAGTTCCAGTATGCGGTTGTCAGAAAGGGGGCAAAGGGCTCTCAATATCAGGGAAGTCTGCAATGGATAGAGGATGCCGGCATCATCTGCCGGTGCAGGAACTTGAGCATAACCGAACTGCCATTGGAGGGTAACGCCCTTGATGACTCGTTCAAAGTGTATATGGCAGACACTGGATTGTTCATATCCATGCTGGAAGACGGGACGCAGTTTGACGTGCTTCAGGGCAATCTGTATGGCTATAAGGGGGCTGTCTTTGAAAATTTAGTGGCGGACGTTTTCACGAAAATGAGGCGCAAACTGTATTATTTCCGCAAGGATACGGGGCTGGAAGTGGATTTCGTGATACGCTATCGGGGGGAGTGTGTCTTGGTGGAAGTAAAGGCTAAGGACGGAAACACGAAAAGTGCAAAGACCATACTTGCCCATCCGGAGAAGTATCACGTCGGTCGTGCCATCAAATTGGGGGACTATAATGTGGGGCGCAATGGCGCTATCCTCACTCTGCCTATGTATATGGCTTTTCTCTTGAGGCAGATTTAGAGGCGTAAAGACGGGACTCAAATAGTAAATTAAGGAGACTAAGATTAGGGATTTTGCGGATAAAAGATTACTTTTGCGTTACGAACATTAAAGAAATGCCTATGGAATAGAGCAGAGAAAAGACATATTAAGATAAAGAAGCGTTAACTTCAGTCCTTGCTTTTCCGAAATCGCCAATCAAAAGGGAAGCTACCAAGAAGTGAAAGTTGATGCTCACGCTTTCGGCGTGGGCTTTTACTTGTTTGGTAGCATGGTGTTTGGCGATACCTGGAAAAGCAGACAAAGTTTTGGTCCGCGCTTTTTTGTTGTCTGTAAAAACGGGTTTGGACTGGGAAAATGTATTTTCTTTTGACTGGAAATGCAAAAGCGATGTACTTTAATATTACAAACCAATTTATTTTTAGATATGAAAAAGTTAATGAAGTTAAGTCTTGTGGCTATATTTGCCGCAGTGTTTGTGGCTTGTTCAGGGAGTGATGATGAGAAAAGCGGAATAGACGCAAGTACCAGAACCATATATGTTGGGGACTCGGTGAAGATTGCTGGGGCGAAAACGATGGAGTCGGCTAACAAGTTTGTGGCATATACCACCAAAGATGGCTATATACAGGCTTTCCATGTAGGCCAGACCACGGTGACAGTCAACGGAAGCATGAAGATACCCGTGGTGGTTAAGGGTGTGAAGACAGGCTTTAACGACCCTGTAACGGTGTGGGGATGCAGCAAAAACTATGTGGACCAGTACCATACCGATGGCTCATTTTATGAAGATAAAGGAAATTATGTATATTACAAAGGCAGTGGGAAAATATTATTATACCAGTATTTGTTTGAGAACGGCAAACTTAAAAATGCTGCGACTATTGTTTCGTTGAATAACTCTGTAGATTATTTCGGATATTTGTTGGAGCGGTATCTGCCTATTGCCGAGACAGATGGCAACTATGTGTTCATTGACGCACTTTCAAAGAACGATTGCAAGACGGCAATTGTGTTTGGATATGGAAGTGACTGTGCCATAACAGCATTTATGGATGCATCTTCTATATTCAGCTCGTCGTCTGCCAAGACCCAAACGCGCGGTATGGCGCTTGATGAGGCTGTGCTTCAGAAGCTGAAGGCGGCATGGGAAGAGGCGAAAGTGGCCGTGGAGTAGGGTAGAGGTGCTTTCTGTTTCGTGAAGAGGCTCTTTCTGCTTTCTCAAGAAGCGTTCTTGCACCGCGAAAAGGAGTTTTCGCTTAGTGCAAAGGCATGAAAAAGTCCGCATACCGTAGGGAACAGGTGTTCCAACCGGTGTGCGGACTTCGTTTTACCGACATTCTGCCTTGCTGTGGCAGGGGCGGTTTCTGGTGGAAAGGGTAGGGCAGGGGCTTGTTGTTTTGCCGTCACTTATCTGAGAGCGAGCACCCGTCGGATGACAAGGCGTTTGTATTCTTTCCGCAAATCTGCCGGAAGGAAAGACAAGTCGATGATGTCAAGCCATTTGGCTACAGTTTTGCGGAATTTGCGCGCCATGTTTTCTATGACTTTCTCGCTCAGGCCGGTGGCAAGCATGGCCTTTTCAAAGTCCTTGCGTTGCAGTTTCCGCTTCTTTCCGTTGAGTG
>CAVAPI010000046.1:0-17924 GCA_963590445.1 Lachnospiraceae bacterium
ATAAGTTTCAAATTAAAAGTTCTCAATCCCTCAAAAATCGTTTTGACACACCCTCTTTGTGATTTTTATTTATAAGGGCATTTTGACACACCCTCGTTACCTTCTTAATTCCTGTTTCTTAAAATGGTGATGCGTCCGATTTCCTTGTCTGCGTGGGTGTCAAAATCCCAATCCACATCTTCATCGTCAAGGTCGGTGTGGATATGGCCTCCCATCACAAGGCCGCAACTCTCCATTACTAACTGCCGTGCTTCTTCCCTACTTTCTGCCTCGATGGTGAAAACTCCCGTGAACACGAAACGGGTGGGTACTTGATATTTCATCTTTTGTTGTTCTTTAAGTGGTGGGGATGGTTTGCCCACTCCCACCTTGTTAATACTATGCGTGATAGAAGTCGGCTTCCACGACCTCGGCGGCAATGCCAAATTCGGGATGGTGTGCGAAATAGGGCTGGTCTATGCCCGTCCATTCCACCACGTAGCCGTGGGGAAAGTTTGCATCGATAAAGCCGTTCACCAACTCAATGTCTAAATCAGTCAGTCCCGTAGTGTCACCATACTCCAACATCGGGATGGCATAGGTCGGGATTTGGAATGTTCCTGCAAAATGTGCCATAATATGCTCTCTTTTATAATTCAACTATCAATAATCGGTTCTCGGCTATGCTGCCGTTGTAGGGGCAGACCTGCTTCACCCGCATGTGTCTGCCGCCAAATCCCCATTGCAGGTGCTTCTTGTATTGTTCCTTGAACGGGGTGAAGTCCAGTGCCTGCTCCAGTTCCCTGCGGGTCTTGGCAAGGGTCAGTAGGTTGAGGAAACGGACTATCACGTCATTTGTCTCGCTGTCCCACTGGTTGATAAGGCTCTCTATCTTAATAGTCATTGTATCTTGAATTTTGTTGTTAGGTCAGCAGGGTGTGCTATTTCCCCTGCTGACAATAGATGATGTTCTCGTAGTAATCTCCCAGATGGCTCTCTACTTCCTTTTCAAGGATAATCGGACTGGTCAAAGACTCAACCCAGCTTGCTCCGCAGTGGCGGCAACGAAACTCCCGTCTTGAAAGGTATTGTTTCTCTTCTTGGGGGACTTCCTCCACATCTGTGTGGAGCATCGTGGGTCTTCCCTTGCATGGAAAGTAAATGTGTACTGCTTTCATTTTCATTTGGTTTTAAGGGGTGGGAGGTGTCGTTCCCCCCCCCACCTTTGGTTAAACTTATGCTGCTTGTCTCATTCTCTGTCGGATGGCATCTGCGTTGCTGTTCACAAGGCTCACAATACGGTCATGATATTCAGTGTTCTTGTTGCACACACCTCGGCTCTGTGCCACTCGGAACCGCTTTAGGTCAAACGCCACCGTCTCAACCCTCTCACCATTGATGGTAGCAGAGAAAATTAGGCTGTCCGCATTGCGGTAGTACCCTGCACCGAATACGCAGTGGTGCATATGGCTACCCTCCTGTCGGTGTTCCTCCACACTCTCCAACACCCTAACATTGATAAGTCCGTCGGTAAACAGGAGGCCGAAGTATTTTCCTTTCATTGCCTTGAACTCGGCTTCGTACTTGGCTGCTCTCTCCATTTCCTCGGCTCTGCGTTTCCGTTCTGCCTGCTCGTTCTTCTTCTGCACCAGTTTGTCGGGGGTGGCTCGGAGGTCGGTGGGACATACATAGTATGAGTTGCGGATGTCCTTGCCAGTGTCTTTCAGCATACAAATGGTGTCACACCATAGGCTGATGTCCTCAATCTGATAGTGGTTGCGGATGGCAATCTTGTATGAGTTCCAACAGGTTTCGAGGTTGGCGGAGTGCATAGCGAAGTATCGGAAGTGTTCGGCGCGTCCAGATTTAAGCAGGGTCTCACAGCGGTTGTCGCGGAGTCTCGCCTTGAACATCGTCAACGGTGCCAGTCCGTAGAGGTCACCCGTGAAGCCGTTGCGTTCCAGTTCGGGAATTACGGCTATCTTCGGATAGAGGGGGAAAGTGGCGAGATGGCTGAATGAGTCGTTGTCGTAGCGGAGTTCCATACCTGCATAGTAGGAGAAGCAGTCGAGGTAGGGTCCCATCGTACGTTTCAGCCCGATGACCTCGCACCTGCCTTGCCCGTCCATGTAGTAGCGGCAAATCTCTCGGCAGGTGGTCTTGGCTTGCTCTCCCTTGCGGTGCTCGGTCTTCAGCAGGGCGACACGGAGCACTTGAAAGCCTTTCCTCGTGGTGAGCATCGTGAAGCAGGCAGACTGATGTAATGTGCGGTCATATGTTTCCCTTACTTTCAGTGTCTGTCCGCAGTGGGGGCATACAATGGTCTCGCTCTCCTTTTCTGTGTCCGAAATAGTCCACTGGTGTCCGCAGTCCATACATGTATGGCGCAGGGAGTTATATTGATGGTATGCATAATGCTCGGTGAGGGTATCGGCTGCCCATTTGATAACTCTCTTGGCGATGGGTGCCGTGCCCTTGTCGGACTGGCACACCATCTTCTGATATTGCGTTCTCGGTTTCATAATGCTGTTGGGGTTAGAAGTCAAACAATGATGGTTGCTGAATGGTGGTGGTCTGTGCCGTCCTCGCCTTTGGCTTGTTGCGGTTGGCAATGCGCTGATAGGTCTCGTTCTCCAGTCGGCGGACGGCATTGCGCCTTGCCTCCTGCTTTTCTTCCTCTGTGAGTTCCACGATGTGGTTCACTCGCACGTCGCACTCCATCGGCTTGCCTACCTCCAAATCCTTTTCCTCGGCTGCGTGGATAGCCAATGAGTAGATTTCATCATCATCGAAGCCGTGGCACTCACTTTTCTGCACTTGGTTGAGAATGTAGGTCACGATGTCGTCAATGCTGCGGTTCACTGCGTGGTACTTCTCTGCGAAGAGTTCGTCCTCGCTTGCACGTCGCTCCAAATAGGAGTGGATGGTCTGTTTGAAACTTTCTGTTCCTTTCATAATCGTAGTTTTTTATTTGTTGATTGATTATATTCTGCCCTGCTCGTGATATGAGTAATATTCCCCGTCCGTCACGATTACATGGTCGAGGAAATGGATGCGCATAACCTCACATACCCGTTTGATGTTCTGCGTCAGCATGTCATCTGCCTTGCTGGGTGACAGGCTTCCGCTGGGGTGGTTGTGGACTGCTGCGAGGATGGTGGCATTGCAAAGTACGGCCTCACGCATCATTATCCGTGTGTCGGCATTGGTCTCGGTGATACCTCCCTGCGATATTCTCACGGACTTGATAAGCCTGTGGTGTTGGTTCATCAGCAATATCCAAAATTCCTCGTGGTCTAAGTCCTGCATCTTCGGGTGCATGTAGTTGTAGATACGGGTGGCGGTACTCATTTCGGGGCGGAGTTCTGCGGTCGTTGCCTGTCTGCGCTTGCCTAACTCTACTGCCGCCATTATCTTACAGGCGGTCTGTGTGCCAACTCCCTCGATGTCCTCAAACTCGTCAAAGCGAGCCTTGCCCATTGTGTTGAGGTTGCCGCCAAACCTGCCCAGTACGTGCTTGGCTACATCTACTGCGCTGTACTGCGTGGTTCCGCTGCCGATAAGGATTGCCAATAACTCTGCATCGGTCAGTGCCTCCGTACCCATCCGCTGCAATTACTCGGAGGGTCTGTCCTCAATGCTCCATCTGCTGATGGGCAGTCTAAGTGTTGCTGCTGTATTCATAATTCAGTTGTATTTAAAGGTTGATGTTCTGTGATAGTTCTTTGTCTTGGCGAGAAAGAGGGTCATCCGCACGTCTGCACCTGCGGCCTGCATCTGTGCTATGAATGCGTTGGCGGTGGCACAGGTGGTGCAAATGTCGTCGATAAGCAGGACGCGCTTGCCTTGGAAGTAGGCGGTGTCTATCTGCACGTTGCTCTCCGTCCGTCTGTCGTGTCTGCGGCTGATATGCACTTTCTCGCGATTGCCTATGACTTGGATATGCTCGAAGCCGTTGATTGCCCCGCACATGGCGCACACGTCAGCGGAAAACCTCTTGTAGCGGCGCTTGTTGGTCTGCTCACAACTGGCAGGGATGCAGACTATGATGGTGTTTGTCAAGTCCATAGCGGAGAGGGTCTTGCCGACAATCCTTGCAGCCCACTTGGTCGCATACCTCCGTCCGCTCTTGAAGTCGAGAAGGTGGCGCATGGTGTCCTGCGTGTCGAAGTCTGCACGGCGCATGTACCGCTGCGGAACATAGTCCATAATGGCATATTTGAGCATATCGGCAAGGGGTTAGAGGATGATACGTGCAAGGTATAGCATCGTCCAGAAAGCGACTGACACGAGCCAAAGGACGAGGCTTACTACTGCCCTGAAGCAATGCCACAGGATGCAGACTGCCCACAGGATTGCGCGGAGGGTGATGTAACCGACAACCGCTAATGTTACTGTACTGTTGTATGCCATAATCTTTATTTTTTATGTGGCTCCAGGAGCTGTGAAGTGAAGTTCCTAATGAACCAATCCGTTTCCTCGAATCCACCGTTTTTTTCTGCGTCTTCCTATCGCCGTTTGTTTGTTCCTACGACTTCCTCAAAGTTAGCAGAATTGGATTCGCAAAGTTTTTTCGAGGAAATACTACCCCCTTGCGGGTGTGGAGATTTCCCAGAAACCCTTCAGGGCCTGAAACTTTGCCATTCCAATTTGCGTTTTAACTTTGTCGTAGGAACAATCAAACATCAAGCGACAGGAAGACAAAAAGCGGTGGTTCGGGAAACGGATTCCGTCAACCGGGCAACTCCCGTTCCCCCTTCTTTGCAAAAGCGAACTTGACTTTTGGGATGATTGTGGCTGTTCGCAAAGGCGAACACCTATAGGCGCATAAAGACAGTTCGCAACTGCGAACAATCTATGTTGGCTCTCAGGCGGTGTGATTCGTAAAAGACACCTTGGACAAGCGGACGGGAACAAGGACTTTGGCTGTCCTGCCTACACTGCCGATTCCCAATAGGGGTATCAGCAACTGTAGCCAGGACAGCCTGTGTCCTTCCGTTCGCTTATAAGCCGGTGCATGTCTGTTCACCCCATCAGTGACTTGCTCACCGACGAGGTGAACAGACTTGCAACGACGGCAACAATCCTTTTACGACGGTCTCTTGTGCTTCCATATATAGTGTGAACATTGCGAAAGCCTACCTACAGAAAAAGGGGACAACCACAGATAAGTGTGCGGCGTAGGCTGAATCCCATTCAGGCGGTGGCACTCTTAGATGCGGTTATTCCCCAGACAGCCCGGAGGTGTTATCGCTGCAGCCTGTCCTTCACAGGAAGGATAAGCAAATGCGATGACTCTTTCGGGCGGCAACACTCGCTTTCGCAACCGGACAATCGGGCAAATCTGTACAATTCCAGACTTCTGCCCTTGGCTACGGTGGATATTTGTGCAGCCTGTTGGATGGATTCTGGACGGGAACTGAAATGGGATATTTTTGTTTCACGATATTAATTACCAACAGATCAGAGTATGACAAATCATCAGCAAGAAAAAACGGAAGGGGTTTACAAAGTACATGTGTTCATCATGGACAACTTCGGCTACCGGAGAGTATCCATACATGACATCACCTATCTTGAAGCCGCGAGGAACTACTGTGATATCCATCTTGTGGACAGGAGCAAAATCACCGTTTCCGTACCTCTGTGCGAGTTGGAGGAATACTTTCCTCCCGCATTGTTCTTTCGCATCCAGCGCTCCTATATCATCAACCTGGAGCATGTGGAGAGGTATGCGGGCAACTTTGTCCGCATGGCAGACGGGAGGGACATCACGATAGGACGGGACTACAGGGACGCGGTAAGGCGCTCCTTTGTCCTTATCGGCTCAAGAAAGCGTGTCGTTGAGAAGAGGAAGGATGAGTACGGTGGATGAGAATGCCGGACGTTGGACGCATTGCCGAGGACCCGGATATTCTGCATAAATTTGCCAGCGGAACTGAGGGCCGGCCCCAGTACCAGGCAAGGACAATTCTTAAACTTAAAAAGGAAAAAGTATGGCAATAGACACATCCCCGTCGCAGGTGGCAACCAGTGCGTTGCAGGCGATTCCGTTCGGCTCCATCATCGGGGCGCCATTGAAGGCTTGTATCGAGGCGCAGGCCATGGCTGCACAGACATCATGGCAGTTCATTAAGGAAGTCGGTCTGAACACAGACCCCACAACAGGCAGGAAAGAAGCCGTGAACGTGACGTTTGAGTTCATACAGAACGGGCGCATGGCCCAGCTGAACGTTCCCCTGCTGACAGTCGTGCCGGTTCCCTATATCGCCATCCATGACATTGACATCAACTTCAAGGCGAACATCTCCGCCTCGTCCTCCTCCGTCTCGGAGAGCAGTTCCTCGTCATCCCTCGATGCAGGGGCCGACATCTCGGCCAAGGTGGGCTGGGGACCGTTCAGCCTCCAGGCGAACATGAAGGCCAACTACTCATCGAAGAAGGACTCCAAGGCGACGCAGAGCTCACAGTACAGTGTCGAGTACACCATGGACGTTGCCGTAAAAGCCGGTCAGGACAGCATGCCCGCCGGTCTTGCGAAGGTTCTTGAACTGCTTGGCAACTCTCTTGACGTGAGTGACCCTGCCGGTACTCTGGAAGTAAGTGAGAACAGCATCATTCTCCCCGCAGGCGGAGCCCCCGCAAGGCTTATTGCCACCTATAAGAACCCGAAAGGCCTGTTCGAGCCTTCCGCAATCAAGATGTCATCTGCCAGCGGACCGGCAGAGGGGAGGATTGACGGTGACAACATGGTCTTCGACCTCTCCCGTGAAGGCTCCTACACCGTGACTGCCGGCAGCAAGACGCAGAACGTGAATGTCGCACTCCCCAGGACTGACGACGTAAGTCCTCAGTAACAAGCGTTGCCAACTGACATCAAGGAAAGCCTATGGCTCAGCTAAGCACTGTTATCAGCTCCATCCTCCGGGACATGGTCATCGCCCAGCATCAGGCCAACCTGTATGCGATGACGCTGAAGGACATGTATGGCAAGAACGGGCGGCTTGATAGTTTCCCCCTGCCAGCCGTGGCTCTGGGCGAGATGGAAATCAGCATCCAGTACAGCATCACCGACGCGGCAGCCGAGGTGGAACAGCTGGAGACGAACTTCCCTGCCCTGCGCGACTTTGTCAGGAGTGTGTCCTGGTCTTCCGCAGGGCTGCTCCTTGACAGCGCCGTCCCGGTTCTGATGGAGGCCATGCCTGTCATGTCGTCAAGAGACGCTTCGCCGCCGCTTGCCCTGGGAGATGAAGCGAAGATGCGCGATTTCAGGTCTTTCCTGAGCCGCAAGACCCAGAAGTCTCTCCAGAAGGACATCACTGCCATCGTCAGTGAGGACGGCTCCATCAACCAGAAGAGCCTGGCAAAAATCATCCTTGCGGTTGGCGAGGAATGGCTGCTGAACCAGAAGGACATACGCGAGATGCTTGACAAGAATGACGGTGAAGGCTATGACGACAGGGTGAGGAATTTCATGAGGGATGCGGTCAGCCATGGGCTCCCGGCCCTGCTGCAAGGTGTCAACGTCAAGCGCAAGCGCATGGTGCCGTCAGTCGACGTGTGCGTGTCGTCGGAAGAACTCTCCAAACTGCCTGAGGACTCCATCCACACCCTGCACTTTAAGGTGACTCCTGACAAAATCAACATGTACCTGAAAGATGAATGAGGAACGTATGGAAACTTCAGAGAACAGAGTCAGCAGGCAGATTATGGAGCTGAAGGACCTGATATCGGGGCCTTTGGTTGCGACGATTGACGCGGACAGCATGTCGACGCGCAGGTATCTCAGCTATCTGCTGGAGCTCGCCTTCGACTCGTACAATCCCGAGACGGGAGAGGTCGGGAAACTGCGGATGCTTGAGTTCACCTATACGGTACAGGAGAATGGGATGCCGCAGCAGCAACGGGTCAGCATCCCGCTGATGACGCTGGTCCCGCTACCCTTGCTTCAGGTGAAGGAGGCGGATTTCGACTTCGACATCCAGATTATCGATGCCCTGAGTGCCGACAAATACTCCACTTTCTCGCTGAAGGGGAAGGACGAGGACAAGGATGCCGTGTCAGAAGGCGTCAAGCTGAGGGTGTCAATGGCCGCTTCCAACATTGAGGGAGATACGGAGAAGAAAGTCAGGCAGGGGCTGGCCTCCAATATGAAGGTCAAGGTAAGGATGCAGCAGGCAGACATGCCGGGCGGACTGTCGAACCTGTTGAGCCTGGCGACAAACAACCTGCAGATAGAGAATATAGGCAATACTCCCAGAGAGGATGCCGGGACAGAATAGAATGACGAGACGATGATACCGAAAAGACCAAGAATGCAGCAGTACATGCCCGGAATCCACTGTCCGGTGTGCCACGGCTTCATACCGATGCCTGTTCAGCATCTGTTGTTTGACAAGGGTTTTGTCTGTCCAAGTTGCGGGCTGGGACTCAATGTCGACAGGAAGAAGTCGGCAAAGGCCCTGGCACTGCTTGCCAAGGTCAGTGAGGCTCAGCGCAAGGTGGAGGAAACGAGCCACTTCAGCAAATGACGGAAGTGGCAGGGATGGGCATATTCCGATTATTGCCACAGTGGGCGGGCCGCCTCTTTCGCATAAAGGGACGCTTCCCCGGGCCATTTGCCCGGAATGACAGATATGTCGGTGTTCTTACCAGATATCTGGAATCATACCCAAGGGATAAACCTGTTGTGATAAGGAAAACGGGAAACGGGAATTTCTGGAAGGGTGAAGTACTGTCGATGATGGACGCATACCTCTTCCTGATAAACCTGCCATCCGTCCGCATCGGCAACATCATAATCCTTGCCCGCGGTGACAGCCTCATATACCGTGTGATTATAGGCAGAAACCAACAGATTGTCATGCATGAGAGGTTTTTCAGGGGCAGGACGGTGGCAGACATCAAGCTGAAAAGGAACAAGGTGCAACAGCTTAGGATAAGGCTGTTTTTGAAGGACAAAGTATAACAGAATAGAATAAAAGGACAAAGACTTATGCAGGTTATCAGACTAAGAGCGATAGGAAAGGACGTAATCCTCCTTCAGCAGATGCTTGTCAACCGGGGCTACAAGGTTGACGTGACGGGACTTTTTGATGAGCAGACCGACACTGCGGTACGGGCTTTCCAGCAGAGTAACGGACTTGACGCTGACGGTATCGTCGGCAGCAACACATGGAAATCATTGCAGGGTGAGGTTGCCTGTCCAACGGCCTCATATGCTGTGACGGAAGAGGACTTCAGACGGTGTGCCGACACTCTGGGCGTAGACGTGGCTGCAGTGAAGGCCATACGGGAGATAGAGACTGGAGATCGTGGCGGGTTCCTCGTCCCTGGCCGTCCCGTGATACTTTTTGATGTCCATGTATTCTGGAAGCAGCTTAAGCTACAAGGCCTGCATCCAGAGAACTATGTAAAAGGGAATGAAGACATTCTCTATCCAAGATGGACGAAGAGTTTTTATAAGGGCGGCATGGGCGAATACAGCCGTCTGAGGAAGGCACTTTCCATCCATGAGGGTGCTGCCGCCTGTTCCGCAAGCTGGGGATTGTTCCAGATAATGGGCTTCAACTATGCAGCCTGCGGATGCAGGGACGTCAGGGAGTTTGTCGGTGAGATGTGCAGGAATGAGGGCGGACAGCTAAATCTCTTTACGGCTTTCCTGAAATCAAACGGCTGGGACAAATACCTCCGCACACTCAACTGGCGTGAGTTTGCCCGGTGCTACAATGGTCCCCAATACGCGCAGAACAGATATGACGAGAAACTGCATAAAGCATACATGAAGTACAGGGAAAAAATTACGGTTGATAAAGGGCGGTTCCTGAAAAGCCTAAGACAGAGTAAGGGTTAAAAAGAGATTTTATGAGAGATTATGTAAACCGCAGGACGAGAGAATTCAAGGACTATAGTCCGAACACCTCTTCCCGTTATTCCGATTTAGACTACATTGCAACTACGCTTTTACGCATCGCATGGTCAAGGAAACCAGACTCGCCTGAGACACAGAATGCGGTCAATTATGACTGTGTGGCCGTCTGTGTTGTCAATGGAGATTTATGGTACGCTTCAAATATTATACAAATAACGGATGAGGATGTCAATACCCTGCTTGATTGTATGGAAAAAGACAGATTCCCATTTGACGGCGATGTATATATGGTATCTAACGGGAAAGGGCATATGCATGCTGAGATGAAGTTAGTAAGTCAGCTGATTCAAGAAGGTCTGAAGACTGACTCCATCGGTGTGTCCAAGCCGTGTTGTGCTCAATGCGCGAATGAGCTCTCCAAAAGGGGTATCAATTATTCTATGTGGCATGATGATTCGGTTGCCAATTGGGAAAGTCCGATTTGATACCTGAAAAGTGAGGGGGAGAGGCAAAATCCGTATTCATCTGTCATCTTTTCGCAATGGTCGCCCCTAAGAGGGTGGCCATTTATTCTGTTGCCAATGATATAAGAGTCCTTAAGCATCGCTGTCTTTGTGGCAATTTCCTATGCGCTTAATTACATTCTTGATACTATTGGAGGCCATTGTCGCCAGTCAAAAGTTAAAAAGGCACAAGCAAAACACCATTTCTCACTATTCTCAATTAAACTTTGTACCTTTGTACCCGCAAATGAGGTCGATAGAGAGCTATCAGAGTCCTAAGCAAATCGTGGAGGATTTCGGACTTCTGTATGTAACTAATTCGTAACCTCCCCTCTGTGCTGATTTGGAAGGAAACTGACATTCAGCGAGTTATAAAAAACTTAGAGATTTGCGGTCTTAAAACAAGGAAGACGGCGACTCTGAAAATCACCTCCGCAGCGACAATGAGTGGACTTCCGTTTTAGAACCGCCCTAAAAAGAACACGATGAAGTTTGCCATAATTGCCGCAGGCGAAGGAAGCCGACTGGCAGCAGAGGGCGTCAGCAGCCCCAAACCCCTTGTCGAGGTGTGCGGCGAGCCGCTTATAGACCGCCTGATAAGGATTTTCATGGACAACAATGCCGAGGAAATAGTGGCTGTCTGCAACGATGCCACCGCTCTGGTGAGCAGCCACCTGGTGCATATACAGCGCGACGGACTCAAAGGGCGGCCTGTTCCGCTGCGCTTCTGCGTGAAAAGCACTCCCAGCTCGATGCACAGTTTCCACGAGATAAGCCCTTGGCTCGCCGGAGGTGCGTTTTGCCTGACGACAGTCGATACCATTTTCCGCGAAAACGAGTTCAAGAGCTATGTGGAAGCCCTGCGTAAGGCCACGTCGGGCGGCGGTTGGGACGGGCTGATGGGCGTTACGGACTACGTGGATGACGAGAAACCGCTCTACGTCGATACGAGTGACGACCTGCAAATCGCCGGGTTCCTCGACCAAAGCGACACTTGCCGCTATATCTCGGCGGGCATCTACGGCCTGTCACCCTCGTCCATAGCCACACTGAACCGCTGCATCGGGCGCGGCGAAAGCCGTATGCGCAACTTCCAGAGGGCGCTTGTGGCAGACGGACAACGCCTGAAAGCATATCCGTTCAGCAAGGTTCTCGACATAGACCACGCCTCCGACATAGCCAAAGCCGAGGAGTTCCTGCGGTCAGGGCGTTGAACGGGGGCGGCAGAGGCACGCTGTTCCGCAGGAAAGCGGTGCAGCCGTAACGGGAAAGACAAAAGTGACACCAAATAACAGCACAGGAATGGAAAAGAGTTTCAAGGAGTTGTTGCACGCATCGTTCAAGTCAGAGGACACAGAGGAATGGCTTGACGTTCATTTCACGCGCCCTGTGGGGCTGGTCTTTGCCCTTTTGTGGAAAAGGCTGGGCGTTCACCCCAACGCAGTGACCATATTGTCGTTCTTTTTCGGCGCGGGAGCCGGCTGGATGTTCCATTACGACGACCTGAAGCACAACCTTGCCGGCGTAATCCTGCTGATGTTTGCCAATTTCTGCGACTCCACCGACGGCCAGCTGGCGCGTCTGACGGGGCAGAAGACCCTCTTGGGGCGCGTGCTCGACGGCTTTTCGGCCGACGTGTGGTTCATTGCCATCTATTTGGGCATCTGCCTGCGTCTGTTCAACCAGCCTGTTCCGTTCACAAACGTGAACTGGGGCGTCGGCATCTTCCTCGTCTGCGCCGTGGCAGGGTTCGGCTGCCATACGCGGCAGTGCGCACTTGCCGACTATTACCGGCAGATCCACCTGTTCTTTCTGCTCGGGAAAGAGGGCAGCGAGCTTGACTCCAGCGAGGAGCAGTTGGGCATTTTCCACAGCATACCGGCCAAGCCGGGCAACTGGTTCCGGCGGCTTTACTACTACAACTACGCCAAGTATTGCAGCGGACAGGAACGGAGAACGCCCAAATTCCAGCGGTTCTTTGCCGACATCCGGGCAAAGTACCCCTCGGCAGAGGCCATTCCGCAGTCGCTGCGGGACGATTTCCGCCGGGGATCGCTTCCCCTTATGAAGTACACCAACATACTTACGTACAACACACGGGCCATTACGCTCTATGCAGCCTGCCTTCTGAACGTGCCGTATGTCTATCCGCTGGTGGAGATAGTGGCGTTTTCGTTCATCAGCCATTACATGTGGCGCCGGCACGAGTCTCTTTGCGCCCGGCTTGACGCCAAGTACGGCCAATGAAACGGCTGCTCCCTATTGCCATCCTCCTGCTTTTCACGGCTGCAACCCGAGCTTGGGCGCAGCCAGACGGTGCGGTTGTGCCCGACACAGGCCGCTGGTACAACCGTACACACCAGCTTCAGGAGGTGACAGTCAAGGGCGGACGCTCAAAATACAGCCGGAAGAACAACCCGGCAGTGGAGCTTATGAAGAAGGTAGTGGCCGCAAAGAAGCGCTCAAGCCTGCACAACCGCGACTTCTACAGCTGCGACAAGTACCAGAAGATAACGCTTGCCGTCAACGATGTGACCCCTTCGGAACTGCAAAAGAGCCTCATCGGCAAGATACCGGGCGTGGTTGACTTGGTCGAGGCGTGCCCCTACAGCGGCAAACTGATACTCCCCGTCACCTTTACCGAAACGGCCACGAGGCACATCTACCGCAGAAAGCCGCGCGAAGAGCGCGATGTGGTGGTGGGAGAGCGTACTGACGGCATCAGCAACATGATGCAATCGGGGGAAATACTCGCCGCCGCGCTCAAGGATTTCTTTACGGATGTGGACATATATGACGACCAGATCCGCCTTTTCCAGCACCCTTTCACCTCGCCGATAGGCAAGGACGCGGTGTCATTCTACCGCTTTTACATCCAGGACACGCTGTCTGTTGACCGCGAACGGTGCATCCACCTTCACTTCTCGCCCAACAACCTTCAGGATTTCGGCTTCAGCGGGGAGCTGTATGTGCTGGATGACTCCTCTTACCAGGTGAAACGCTGCGAACTGTCGATACCCCGCAACAGCGGAGTGAACTTTGTAGAGAGCATGAAGGTGGTTCAGGGCTTCGCAACCCTGCCGTCGGGCGAGCGCGTGCTGGCCGTTGACGACATGGCAGTGGAGCTTGGGCTGTTCGATTTCATACAGAAAGGCATCGTGACGCGCACGACGAGGCTGTCAGACTATTGCTTCGACTCCATTCCCGACGCTGCTTTCTCGCTGGCAACCAAGGCCAGGGTGGAGGCGGAGGCCAGCCGGCAGGGCTCAGACTTCTGGGAAAAGCGCCGCAAGGCGGAGCTTTCGGACGGCGAAAGGCGCATGGGCGGTGTGATGGAAGGCATGAAGAGCGGCGCAGCCTACCGGTATATAATGACCGGATTGCGGCTTCTTGCCGAGAATTACCTTGAGACAGGACTCGCAACCCGGCCGAGCAAGGTGGATATAGGGCCGATAAACACGTTTGCAAGCAGCAACTTCATCGACGGACTGCGCCTCCGTTTGGGCGGCCAAACCACGGCCAACCTCAACAAACACGTCTTTTTCAAAGGCTATTATGCCCACGGTTTCGGCAGCAAGCGCGAGTATTACAATGCCGAACTGACCTACTCGTTCAACCCGAAGGCCTATTTGCCCGACGAATTTCCGCGCCGCACGGTCACTGTCTCCTCGACCTGCGACGTGTGTTCGCCGTCAGACAAGTTCGTAAGTGCCGACAAGGACAACGTTTTCACGTCGCTCAAGTGGACGAAAGTGGACAAGATGATGTTCTACCGCCGCCATCAGCTCACCCTGGAGCGCGAGGAACTGTGCCACCTGCGCATGACTCTTGCGGCGAAAGTGGAGGAGAACGAGGCGGCGGGCACCCTGTTCTTCATGCCGATGGCGCAGTCGGGGCAGCCACAGGCGGCTCCTGCCACGCTGAAAACAGCCGAGCTGCGGGCCGAATTGCGCTATGCTCCGGGCGAGAAGTTCGTGGTTACGAAGCAGCACCGGCGCGAGTTGAACCGCGACGCGCCCGTATTTACCTTGAGCCACACGGCGGGTTTTAAGGGGCTGTTGGGCGGTCAGTACCGCTACAACATGACCGAAGTGTCGGTGTTCCGCCGCTTTTGGGTGAAAAGCTGGGGCAGGATAGACCTCAACGCCAAGGCCGGCGCACAGTGGAACACCGTTCCCTACCCGTTTCTGTGCATGCCGGCAGCCAATCTCTCCTACATAGCCTACAAAGGGGCGTTCGGGCTGGTGAACAACATGGAGTTTCTCAACGACAGATACGCCAGCCTCATGCTCACGTGGGACCTTAACGGCAAGATATTCAACCGCATACCGCTGATAAAGCGGCTGAAATGGCGCGAATATGTGGGAGTACGCTCGCTGTGGGGCACGCTTACCGACAAGAACAATCCGCTCCTTGAGCGCAACTCCGGCTCCGGCGCGCTCATGGCGCTGCCCGAAGGCTCATATGTGATGGACAGCGGCAAGCCGTATGTGGAGGTTGTGGCCGGAGTACACAACGTTTTCCGCTTCTTCCACGTCGAGTACGTGCGCCGTTTGAACTATCTGGATCTGCCAACCGCCACCAAACGGGGCGTAAGGGTGAAGTTCAGCCTGAAGTTCTGAACCGTAAAGAGGCGTCTCCCCATGCCTGAAGTTCACCAACCCGTATGCTTGCACAAACAAACCGCCGCCTTACGGACTGTAAAGCGGCGGTTTGGGCGGGCTGAAGCGGCGGTTTGTGAACCGTAAAGCGGCGGTTTGCAGCCCGGAAGGCGTATGCCGCTGACTGTCAGAAGGTCATTCGCACCATGAAACGCACGCCGTCGCGGTGTACGCCGGGGTAGTTAAGGTAGTTCAAACGGCGCGTGTACTCGATGTGGAGCAGCTTGAAAATGTTGTGAACGCCAAGCACCAGCTCCGTGTACGGTTCTTTGGAGTCCATAATCCTGCTGCCTTCTGGGAAGCGCATCACCGTGTTGCTCATGCTGTTCTGCGGCAAATAGGGGTTGTTCTTGTCAGTCAGCGTTCCCCAGAGGCACTTCACGGCTATATACTCGCGCCATTTCAGCTTCTTGAGCAGCGGTATGCGGTTGAAGAGTTTGCCGTTCATGTCCCAGCTGATGTCGGCTGACGCATAGCGGTCGTTGAGAAATTCCATGCTGTTGACCAGTTGGAAGGTGTTGTCCTGTATGATATACGACAGATTGGTGGCGGGCATGCACAGGAAAAGGAACGGTACCTGGTCCCACTGTGCGCCTCCGCGCAGGTAACAGTCAATCTTGCCCCAGCTTTTCATCCAGAAACGCTTGTAAAGCGACACCTCCGTGTAGTTATAGCGGTAGTCTCCGCCCAACAGACCCTTCACTCCCGCGGCGTGACTCACGGTGAAGACGGGCGCGTCAAGGTTGATTTTCAGTCTGCGCTGCTTGGTGTTGATGTATGTCTCGCCGGGTGCGAAGCGCAACTCCGCCCTCAGCTCTGTGCTTCTCGCCCTTACAGATGCGGGAAGTGTGCCCGCAGCTTGCGCGGCGAGGGCGTTCGGGGTGAAGAAGAGGTTGCCCGCAGCCTCGTTCTCCTCCGTTTTCAGCGACAAAGTGGTCTTTAAGCCCCAGTCCTCCTCGCGCTCGAAGGTGAGCTGCTGGCGGTTGTAGAACATCATCTTGTCCACTTTCGTCCACTTGAGCGACGTGAAAACGTTGTCTTTGTCGGTAGCCATGAACTTGTCTGACGGCGAACACACGTCGTAAGTCGAGGAGAACGTGAGCGTGCGCTTGGGAAATTCGCGCGGAAGATACTCCTTTTTGTTGAACGACCACGTCACTTCGCCCTTGTAATACTCGCGCCTGCTCTCGAAACCGTGGGCATAATAGCCGCTCAGGAAGAGGTGTTTGTGGAGGTTAGCCGTCGTTTGGGCACTCGCACGGAGGCGCAGTCCGTCAACGAAGTTGCTCGTTATCATCGTGTTTATGGGCCCTATATCGACCTTGCTCGGCGTTCCCGTCTCCACAAAGTTCTCGATAAAAGCCTTTGCACCGAAGATTATGTACTTGAAACCCTTGATTTGCTCCAGGTTATGCACAAAGGCATCCATGCCACTCTCGCTCTTTGTGAGGTGAACCTGGCGGTACTTGTCCCAGAAAGCCTCGTCGCGCATCATGGCATCGGCCTCCTTCACCTCCCTGGCCTTGCCCTTGAACAGTCGTTTGGGCAGCTCGTCGAAAGCGTAATCCGACAGTCGCGTGTTCCTTATCACTATGGCCTTTTGCAGGAACGAGGCTATCTTCAGCTCGGCAATCATGTCGTCTTGGGTCAGAACCCACGTGCTGTCGGGCAGCAGACTGAACTCCTGCAGCACGCGGAGGTTCTCCACAAAGTTGACGTCGCTGCGCTTGGGTATCGTGAGTTCGCACCTTTTCACCTGATACGACGAGTCTGCGAGTATGTAGATGTCGCCCCGGAACCCGAAATCCTGCTGGTTGTTGGGCAGGAAGTGCAGGTGTATGCACTTCTGGCGGTCAACATAGATGGTGTCTTGTATGTAGAAACGGTAGAAAGCCACGGCGTCCTTGCCGATGGGGGAGGTGAACGGGTATTGCAACAGGCGCACCTGGTCGTCGTAGATGTTCACGTCGGTGAACACGTCCTTCATGGTTGTGGTCAGTATGTCGCCCGTTTGGAACAGGTCGTTTATGCCCGTGGAGTTCTGTCCCTTTATGATGCTCTTCTCTGTCTTGGGCTGCTTGCGGTAAACCTTTTGGGTTACGGTCTCGTCAACGGACAGTGGCAGTATCAGTTTGCCGTTGTAGCTGCACTTTTCCACCTGGTCTCTCACCCATTGCCTGTTCTTCAGCTTGGGGGAATTGAGCTTTTCTTCGGTAATATCGTTAAGTGCAAGCGTGATTTTCTGGTACTTGTTGTACTGGTAATAGTCGCGGTTGTCAAGGTCGGTCAGCCGTTTTGCAGCCACAACTTTCTTCATCAGCTCCACGGCAGGGTTGTTCTTTCGGCTGTACTTGCGGCGTTTGGCCTTCACAGTCACCTCTTTCAGACTCTTCCTGTCGGTCTTCAGCTTCACGTCGAGCCTTGCCGGAGTGCCCGCCGCAACGGTTATGGTCTTTGAAACGTAGCCTACGGAACTGAAAGTGAGCTTCCAGCCCTCGTGGCGCGTTATCTTGTAGTAGCCGGAGAGGTTGGACGCCACTGCCACATTGCGCCCCTGATAGACCACGCTGGCGTATGGGATGCTGTCGCCCGTCTCTTCGTCGATGACAACGCCCGAGATTTGGGCGCGCAACGGCATGGCGAGCAGCAAAAGTAGGGCTAAAAAGCATGCTATCCTGTTGTTACCTGAACACATGTATCGGAGATGGGGTTGAAAAAGGGTGGTGATTGAAAACGCCAAGGGTAAGGTTTTGAAAAGCCAGAGGTAAGGTTTGGGTATGCTAAAGACGGGGTTTGGGTATGCCAAAGGCAGCGTTTGGCAACGCCAAAGGATGCGGTTTTGAAATGCCAATGGCGGGAGGGTGTGTCAAAACGATTTTTGAGGGATTGAGAACTTTTAATTTGAAACTT
>CAVAPI010000047.1:0-17801 GCA_963590445.1 Lachnospiraceae bacterium
CTTTCCAGGAAAACTATGTGCGCACGGAGCACCCGGAGCGCAACGGCAAGAGCGTGGCCGTCATAGGTGCAGGCCCTGCCGGCCTTGTTGCGGCCAACAGGCTTAACCTTAAGGGCTACAAGGTGACGGTTTTCGAGAAGAATGAGAGCGCCGGCGGACTGCTGCGCTACGGTATTCCGAACTTCAAGCTCAACAAAACCATCATTGACCGCCGCATCGGCGTGCTCGAAGCCGAGGGAATAGAGTTCAAGTACGGCGAAGATATTAATCCCGAAAAGCTGCCCGAAGGCTTTGACGCCTATGTGATAGCTACGGGAACGCCCACGGCGCGCGACCTGAAGATACCCGGACGCGAGCTGAAGGGCGTGTATTTCGCCCTCGAAATGCTGGCGCAGCAGAACCGCGTGCTGGCAGGAACGGAGTTCTCCAAGGACGAGTTGGTCAATGCCAAGGGCAAGGACGTGCTCGTAATTGGCGGCGGCGACACCGGCAGTGACTGCATCGGCACCGCCCACAGGCAGGGTTGCAAGAGCGTGACGCAGATAGAAATCATGCCCAAGCCGCCCGTCGGCCCGTGCGACCCCAACAATCCGTGGCCGGGATACCCACGGGTACTGAAGACCACGTCGAGCCATGAGGAGGGCTGTATGCGCCGCTGGAACATCAATTCGCTGGAGTTCCTCGGCAAGGACGGCAAGCTGACAGGCGTAAAGGTGCAGGAGATAACGTGGAAACCCAACCCCGAAGGTGGCCGTCCGCTGATGGAGCCGGTGGGCAAACCGGAGGTTATCAAGGCCGAGATGGTGCTTCTGGCCATGGGCTTCCTCAAGCCGGAGCATCCGAAGTTTGCCGACAATGTCTTCGTGGCTGGAGATGCGGCCAGCGGAGCGTCGCTTGTGGTGCGCGCAATGGCCAGCGGACGCGATGCGGCAGCCGCAGTTGACAAGTATCTGAAAGCATAAAACGTGTTCTCCCGGCCGTTTCCGGGCGGACAACCATACATTTGAAAGCCTCGCCGGCGGCGTTTTACGGGCCTCTCTGTTTTCCCAATCCACCCGTAACCCGTGTTTATGGCGAGGCTTTTGCGTGTCTTGGCGGCAGGGGTGTACTCTCTTTGCCGTTGAAACATTCTCTTTGCCCTCATAAACATGGCGTTTGCGAGGCGTAAATGCCGTGTTTACATGGATTAAACAGGCCACTTACGGGTGCTAAAAGGCACAGTTGCGACCCGTAAGCGGGCGGTTTGGCAGTCGCAAAAGGCGGTTCAATACCGGCAACTGCTGTGGAAATAGGGGCGTATGGCTATGGCTTCTGCCTTTGTGACGCAGGAAAACGGCCGCCCGGCGGGCAGGGTGACATCGGCAAAGCGCGAGGATGCGGCGGTGAAACGGCGGCATGCCTGTTCGTCAGTGTCGCCCGAACAGATATAGACAAGGCCGTTGACAGTGACGGTGTCGCCGCGTTCCATGCCGCGCATGGTGAGTCTGACCCAGCCGTCAAACCCCTTTTGGAGCGAATAGCGGCCTGAGTTGCGCCCGATATGCCCTGCTCCGCCACTTCCGGCGGGGGAGAAGAAGTTGTACTGGCGTATGCTTTCCACCCTCAATGCCGTGCGCCACATCCGCCGTCCGGCCACCGGCACTGGTTTGGTGGGGCGTTCTTCATGCGCAGGAAGCCACCCGGGCGTGAAAGCCAGGCCGGTAGTCCATGACGGGTCCAAGGTTCTGGCGTCTATCAGTTCGCTTCCGTCGGGAAAAGTGCGGCATCCCGACGCACGGCACATCCACATACTGTCGGTGACACAGGCAAATCCTCCCGACAAACCGCCGCCGTAGCACTGGAAAACCAGCGAGAGCTGTCTCCCGGAACGGGCGCAACGGCCTACGGGGGAGTACCATACGGCCAGTACATTGCCGCCTTTGCGGAGATAGCGCGCCACGTCGTAGTGCGTGACTGCCAGCGTGTCGCCTCCCGGCTGCACTCCCGGCTCAAGTACGTCGGGCACTACATTGTAGCCATTGACGTACACGACATAGCGGCCGGCACTGGTTACGGAGACAAGGGCGGCAGACGGCTTTGCGTCAAGCACTACTTCACGGCGGAACTGCACCTGTTCGGTAGAGTCAGCCGCCGGATGGCTTATCCAGCTCTGCCCCCAATCGTCCGCCAATGCCACGACTGGCACGAACAGACACAATGCCGATACGGTAAAAAGCCTCATCTCATTGAAAAACGGCAGGGCTATTCCACGTTCTCACCCAACCTGCGGCGGTACTCTTTGGGCGAGACACCGAGATTGGCCTTCACGAATTTGCCGAAAAAAGAAAGGTTGGGGAAGTTGAAGTCATTGGCTATTTCCTTTATGGAACGCTCCGAATAGCGCAGTTGCAGGGCTATGGCATCGGCAGTGCACCGGTGAATCCAATCAAGGGCGGTCTTTCCGCTCACGCTCTTGGCCACTGCCGAAAGGTATTTGGGCGTTATGCACATCTTTTCAGCATAGAACCGCACGCTCCGCTCGCGCCCTCCGTTCTCTGTAACCATCGTCAGAAACCGCTTGAACAGTATGTTGCCCTGGCGCGAAGAGCCGTCATAGGTCTTGTCAGCCAGCGGTTCTATGAGCGCGGCAAGCTCCCACAGCAGCGTCTGGAACATCGATTGCACAAGCTCTTTGCGGAACTTGCCGCCCGGAGTATCCAGCTTCATCTCAAGAATATGCGCATACTGTATGAACAGACGCTTCTGACAGTCGTCAAGATGCAGCAGCGGATTGTCTCTAAGATAGGACAATATGTCCCATATCTCCTTGCGTCCCTGCATCTGGAACTTGATTCCCGGATAGGAAAGACCCACTATCTTGGCGTCAAAGTCCTCGCTGCGCACACCGTTGGCAAGATATGTGTTGGGCAAACAGATGAGTACGTCGCCCGGAACCACGGTGTAAGCCTTCCCGTTCACGTCACCTTGCATACTTCCCTTGACGCAAAACACCATCATAACCATGTCGAGATGCATCACATCCCGGTATGACGACGTCCCGCGGACAGTCTTCATCACTATCAGGTTGCCGTCATAATAGTCGTCAAGCCCCAAGCTCGTCAGAAGAGCCGGGTCGATGCTTATTCCAATGTTTGCCATATCGTTCTTTCACCCTTTCAGTTTTAAGGCCCAATGCGCCAAAGGCATAAGCCCAGACGCGCCGGTGGCAATAAGCGAAGCCCATGCACACGCCAAGCGGAGGCCGGTGTGCATGGGCTTTGTGCCGGTTTCAATATGTAAAGGCGGCCGCTCTACGCATCTATGTTGGCGTATGTCGCGTTCTTTTCGATGAACTCGCGGCGCGGTTCCACGTCATCTCCCATGAGCATGGAGAATATTTCGTCGGCCTCAGCGGCGTTTTCAATGCTCACTTGCTTGAGCAAACGGGTCTCAGGGTTCATGGTTGTCTCCCACAACTGTTCGGGATTCATCTCGCCAAGACCTTTGTAACGCTGCGTGTGCAGGTTCTTTCCGTCCTCCACACCGTTGCCCCACTTGTCTATGAAGGCCTGCCGCTGCTGCTCGGTGTAGCAGTATTCCTTCGCCTTGTTCTCGTATGTGCACAGATAAAGGGGAGGTGTGGCTATATAGAGGTGGCCTTCCTGTATTATCTTGGGCATAAAGCGATAGAAGAGCGTCATTATGAGCGTGTCGATGTGCGATCCATCGACATCGGCGTCGGTCATTATGATGATTTTGTCGTAGCGCAGCTTGTCTATGTTGGCCTCCTTGTCATCCTCACCGTCCACTCCGAAGCGCACACCGATGCTCTGGATGATGTTCATGACCGACTCGCTCTCGAAAACCTTGTGCCACATGACCTTTTCCACGTTGAGTATCTTACCTCTCAGTGGGAGTATTGCCTGTGTGTAGCGGTCCCGTCCCTGCTTGGCCGACCCTCCGGCGGAGTCACCCTCCACGAGAAATATCTCACAGTCCTTCGGGTCCTTGTTAGAGCAGTCGGCCAGCTTGCCGGGAAGGCCTCCTCCGGTCATCGGGTTCTTCCTCTGCACGCTCTCACGCGCCTTGCGGGCGGCGATACGCGCCGTTGCGGCAAGGATAACCTTGTCACATATCTGCTTTGCCTCCTTGGGATGCTCCTCCAGATAGTAGGCCAGAGCCTCGCCGACGGCCTGTTGGACTGCGCCGGCCACCTCGCTGTTGCCCAGTTTGGTCTTGGTCTGTCCTTCAAACTGCGGCTCTGCCACCTTTATGGATATGACTGCGGTGAGTCCTTCGCGGAAGTCTTCGCCGGCAATCTCTATCTTTGCCTTCTCTATCTGCTTGGATATTGCGGGGTCGTTGTCGGCGTATTTCTTCAGAGTGCGCGTGAGTGCCATGCGGAAACCTACCAGATGCGTGCCTCCTTCGACGGTGTTGATGTTGTTTACATACGAGTGGATGTTCTCGCTGTAGTCTGTGTTGTACATAACTGCCACCTCTATTGGTATGCCCTGCTTTTCTGTCTTGAGATAGATAACGTCATCGAAGAGGTGGGTGCGGTGTCTGTCAACGTAACGCACGAATTCCTTGAGCCCTTCCTTTGCGTGGAAGACCTCCTGGCGTGTCTTTCCCTCCTCGTCGGGGCGCATGTCGGTGAGCGTGATGGTTATTCCGGCATTGAGATAGGCCAGTTCGCGCATGCGCTTGGCTATGATGTCGTACTTGTATTCGGTGGTTGTGAATATCGAACCGTCGGGCCAGAACTGCTGGCGCGTGCCCCGCTGCTCTGTAGTGCCCACTACCTTCACGGGATAGAGCGGTTTGCCCTTCTCATACTCCTGCTGGTAGATCTTGCCGTCGCGGAACACCTGCGAGAGCATGTGCGTTGACAGGGCGTTGACGCAGCTTACGCCCACGCCGTGCAAGCCTCCGCTGACCTTGTACGAGCCTTTGTCGAACTTGCCTCCGGCGTGGAGCACTGTCATCACGACCTCCAGTGCCGACTTGTGCAGCTTCTTGTGCTCGTCAACGGGTATGCCTCGTCCGTTGTCCTGTACGGTTATCGAGTTGTCCCCGTTGATTGTAACTTCTATGTGGGTGCAATATCCCGCCATTGCCTCGTCTATGGAGTTGTCAACCGTCTCGTTGACGAGGTGGTGGAGTCCCTTTTCGCTTATATCTCCGATATACATGGCCGGCCGCTTGCGCACTGCCTCGAGCCCTTCAAGCACTTGTATGTTACTCGCGGAATAGTTGCCCGCCTTGTTTGTATCTTCTGTCATAATCGTTTTAGTGTTATACGAGCGCAAAGTTACTATTTTTTTGCGACTTTACGCAACTTATCGCTACAAAAACGGAGCATGGAAACCGCAGCAAGCAGCCGCCTGCGCCCATGACGGAGCGCCCTTGCGGAGGCCGGCAGCCGCCTGGCGGAAAAGGAAAAGGCGGCCTGCGCATCGTAACGCAAGCCGCCTTGAAACGGAAGTGGGCCATCTAGGGCTTGAACCTAGGACCTCCAGATTATGAGTCTGTTGCTCTAACCAACTGAGCTAAAAGCCCTCAAAACCAACAAATGCGGTTGATTTCGAGTGCAAAGGTACGTTTAATTGGACAAACTTCCAAATGTTTTTTGCAAAAAGAACATAAAACAGTACGGCAACTGCGCAAATTAAGGTCCGCATATCCGCCCCTTAACGCGCTTTTTAGTACCTTTGCGCCGAATAAAGCGGCGGTTTACGGTGCGCAAACCGTGCATTTACGATACGCAAACCGCCGGGTCACACACCGTAACCCGGCCACTTTTGAAACAGAACAACGGCGGTCAGTCGCAACAGACATATTATGGAACAGACACCGAACGACACTCAAGCCAGCCAAACCACAGGGCTGAGCGAGGCCCAAGTGGCCGAAAGCCGCAGCCGACACGGCGAGAACACACTCACACCTCCTGCCCGCACGCCGATGTGGCGGCTGTATCTGGAGAAATACGACGACCCTATCATAAAGATACTGCTTGTGGCAGCCACGCTGTCCCTCGTACTTGCGTTCATCGAAAACGAGTTTGTCGAGACGATAGGCATATTCATAGCCATCTTCCTTGCCACGACTATCGGCTTTTACTTTGAGCGTGACGCGGCAAAGAAGTTCGACTTGCTCACCGCAATGGGCGAGGAGTCGCCCGTAAAGGTGGTGCGCGGCGGCAGGGTAACGGAGGTTGCGCGGCGCGAAATCGTGGTGGGCGACGTGGTCATACTGGGCGTCGGCGACGAGATACCGGCCGACGGACTGCTCTTCGAGACCACGGATTTGCAGATTGACGAGTCGGCTCTCACAGGCGAACCCATAGCCTCGAAGTATGCCGACGGGCGCGACGAGGGCACAACCTACCCCTCCAACACGGCTCTGCGCTCCACTATGGTGATGAACGGCAGCGGACGGATGACCGTAACCGCCGTGGGCGACGACACAGAGATAGGCCGCGTGGCGCGCAAATCGACCGAAATGACCGCCGTAAAGACCCCTCTCAACCTGCAGCTCGACCGCATGGCCTCGCTGATAAGCAAGGTGGGCACCGCAATAGCCGTGCTGGCCTTCATCGGATTTCTCGCCCACGACGTGCTGACCGACGGCCTGTGGCACACAACCGACTACCTGCGCATGGCCGAACGCGTGCTGCAATACTTCATGATGGCCGTTACGCTCATCGTGATGGCCGTGCCCGAAGGCCTGCCCATGGCAGTTACGCTCGCACTGGCACTGAACATGCGCCGTATGCTGAAGACCAACAACCTTGTGCGCAAGCTCCACGCCTGCGAAACGATGGGGGCCGTGACCGTGATATGCACAGACAAGACCGGCACACTGACCCAAAACAAGATGCAGGTGGGCGACATGCACGTGGCCGGAGGCGGAGAAACGCTGCTGCAAACGGCCATCGCCGCCAACACGACGGCCGAGCTGGACGGCGACAAGGCCATAGGCAACCCCACCGAAGCGGCTCTCCTGCTGTGGCTGAAGCACGGCGGGACAGACTACAGGCGGCTCCGCAGCGAGTGCAACACGGCGTGGCAGCTTCCCTTCTCCACCGAACGCAAGTACATGGCCACCATTGCCGACACGCCACTGGGGCGATACCTTTTCATAAAGGGTGCGCCGGAGATAGTGATGCAGTTCTGCCGCATGCCCGAAGACGACCGCTCGGCCGTCAAGGAGCGGCTGCTCGGCTATCAGAACAAGGCCATGCGCACACTGGCTTTCGCCTGCAAACAACTGGCCGGCGGCGTGTCTGCATACGACATCAAGCCCACTGACACATCGCTGACACTGCAAGCAGTGGCGGCAATAAGCGATCCGCTGCGCGCGGAAGTGCCCGATGCGGTGCGCCAGTGCCGCTGTGCCGGCATTGACGTGAAGATTGTCACCGGCGACACGCAGGCTACAGCGGTGGAAATAGCACGCCAGATAGGCGTATGGGGCAAGGACACGCCGCAGGAGGCGCACATCACCGGCCCCGATTTCGAGGCTCTGCCCGACGAGACGGCCTACAACCGTGTGGCAGGGCTTAAGGTTATGAGCCGCGCAAGGCCGACCGACAAGCAGCGGCTGGTCAATCTGTTGCAGAAACGCGGCGAGGTGGTGGCCGTAACCGGCGACGGCACCAACGACGCGCCGGCACTCAACCACGCCCACGTGGGCCTTTCGCTCGGCTCAGGCACCAGTGTGGCCAAGAATGCCAGCGACATGACACTGACAGACGACTCGTTCGGCAGCATAGTCAGGGCAGTGCAGTGGGGCAGATCGCTCTACAAGAACATCCAACGCTTCATCTTCTTCCAGCTAGTGGTCAATGTGGCCGCGCTGCTGCTCGTGCTCGGCGGTTCCATAGCGGGCACCGAGCTGCCGCTGACCATCACCCAGATGCTGTGGATAAACCTGATAATGGACACATTCGCCGCAATGGCGCTCGCATCGCTGCCGCCCGAGACAAGCGTCATGGCCGAAAAGCCGCGCAAACAGGGCGACTTCATAGTGACACGCGCCATGGCGTGGGCGATAGGTGCGGTAGGTACGCTGTTTTTCGTGCTGCTTCTCGCCATGCTGATGCACGACAAAGGCACGGGAGGCGCACTGTCGCTGCACGAACTGACGGTGTTCTTCACCGTATTCGTCATGCTTCAGTGGTGGAACCTGCTCAATGCAAAGACGCTCGGCACCCACAATTCGGCCTTCAAGGGGCTGTCTGCCGACCGTGGACTGCTGCTTGTGCTCGCAATAATACTCGCGGGGCAGTGGACAATCGTAACCTTTGGCGGACAGATGTTCCGCACCGAGCCGCTCGACGCGGCCACATGGATGTGGATAATAATAGGTACGTCGCCCGTATTGTGGGTGGGTGAGGCCATACGCATGGGGTTAAGGATCAGCAAGTGACATGGATACGATACGTCTGGCGCCCGACACCGCCCTCAACGAACCGCTTGCCGCCACTATAGGCTTCTTCGACGGGGTGCATCTCGGCCACCGCCACCTTATAAGGCAGGTGGCCGGCGTGGCCAAAAGGCAGGGTCTGCGCCCGGCGGTGATTACCTTTGACCGCCATCCGCGCCAGGTCGTGAAGAGCGACTACTGTCCGCAGCTGCTCAGCACGTTCGGCGAAAAGGCCGAACTGCTCGCCTCGACAGGCGCAGACCGCTGCATAGTGCTGCCCTTCGGTGCGGATATGGCCGCGCTCCCGGCGCATGACTTCATGGAAAGCGTGCTCCGGCGGCAGCTGTGCGTCCATACGCTCGTCATAGGTTACGACAACCGCTTCGGCCACAACCGCAGTGAGGGTTTCAACGACTACGTCGCCTATGGCGAAGAGATGGGCATGGAGGTTATAAAGGCCGAGCCTCTGGCGGTTGACGGGGTGAGTGTCAGCTCGTCGGTGGTGCGTTCGCTGTTGCAGGAGGGCGAGGTCGGGCTGGCCGCAAAGTGCCTTGGCCGGCACTACTCCATCAGCGGCGCCGTCGTACACGGCGAGCACATAGGCACAGGGCTTGGCTTTCCCACGGCCAACCTGCTGCCCGGCTGCAAGGAAAAGCTCGTTCCGGCAAGCGGAGCATATGCCGTTGAGGTGCGCATAGGGGGCGAAAACGCCACGCATCCGGCCATGATGAACATCGGCACGCGCCCAACTTTCAACGGTACGGAGACTGCTCTTGAGGCGCATCTGCTCGACTTCCACGGCGACATCTACGGGCGGAGCGTCACCGTCGGCTTCGTTGCACGGCTCAGAGCGGAGCGCAAGTTCCGCAATGCAGCCGAATTGGCCGGCCAGTTGCGCCGGGATGCGGAACAGGCAAGGGAGGTTTTGCAAATGAAGAACGAAGAATTAAGAATGAAGAATACGGGTGATGGAGCACGGGAAGCGTGCATGGATTGAGGCCGAAAGACGGTTGGCTCCGGCCAACCCGGCTGTTCGGATTCCATAAACGCACCGTTTAAGCATCATAAACGCACCGTTTAAGCATCGCAAACGCACCGTCTGCCACCCGCAAACGCCCTGTTTGGATATACAGATACCCCTTTTACAACAAACAAACCATAAAACAATGAAGAACGCATTGATATATCTCGTGGTGTTTCTCGCCCTACAGGCCGGCATGACACACGTGGCCAACTGTCTGTCCAAGCTGCTGTACGGCACTGAACTGCCAAACGCCACAGCGATGCTTGCGGGTATGACCGCGGCAAACATACTGTCGCTGGCCGTCTTCCTGCTTGCCCGTTGGGCAAAGGTGTCGCGCAGTTATGTGCAGAGCCGCCCCTGGGATGTGCTCGCATGGTGCGCCGTGGCCGCCGCAGGCATGGTTCTGCCCTCTATGGGGCTGCAGGAGCTGATGCCGGAGATGCCAAACCTGCTCAAAAAGGAAATGATGGAGATGATGACGGGCCGGTGGGGCTACTTCTCCGTGGCGCTTCTCGCCCCGTTGGCCGAGGAACTGGTGTTCCGTGGAGCCATACTGCGGTCGCTGCTCGGCAAGTGGCCGCTGCGCCCCGGCATAGCTGTGATAGTGTCAGCACTGGTTTTCTCGTTCTGTCACGGCAATCCGGCGCAGATGCCCCATGCCTTTATCGCCGGGCTGTTGCTCGGTTGGATGTACTGGCGCACCGGCAGCGTGGTGCCGGGCATAGCCCTCCACTGGACAAACAACACCATTGCCTTCATCCTGTGCAACGTCATGCCAGACCCCGACGCCTCGCTTTCCGAGCTTTTCGGCGGCAATTGGGGTCGCATAACCCTCGCCGTGGCGTTCTCACTCTGCATCCTGCTGCCGGCAATCTACCAGTTGGACCTGCGCATGAAGCCGTCCGGCGGGAAGTAACCGGACTCCCGGAAACAAAACAATGCCCGGAAAACGGCTTGCCAACCGCTCTCCGGGCATTGCTTTATGCGCCTCTTCCAGACTACGGACGCGACTCTCCCTCGACGTACTCTGACAGAAACATGTGCTCACCGTCATAGACGGCATAGGTGAAGTGGCTTATCCAGTCGCCGAGTATCATCATTCTGGCCTTTTTCGTGAGCTGCAGGTCAAGCTCAATGTGGCGGTGGCCGAACATAAAGTAGTCAACGTTGGAGTGATACTGTATGTACTTGCGCGTGAAAAGCACCAGATGCTCCCGCCGTTCGCCCATGTAAGGAGGCTCTTCGCCGCCCTTGCGCTTCAGACGGCTGTGCTTTGCCCACTGCAAGCCGAACCACATGCCCCACCGGGGGTGCAGTGCGGAGAACAGCCTCTGGCACATACGGCTGTGAAACATGGCCCTTACCACCTTGAACTTGGGGTCAGGGTCGCCCAAACCGTCGCCGTGAGCCATGAAAAACACCTTGCCGTAGATTTCCGTAGTCAGGGGTTGCTTGTGCAGAACCACCCCGCACTCGCGCTCAAGATAGCCGTAAGCCCATATATCATGGTTGCCCGTGAAGTAATGAACCTCCACTCCCATGTCTGTAAGCTCGGACAGCTTGCCGAGAAAGCGCGTGCAGCCCTTCGGAACCACATACTTGTACTCATACCAGAAGTCGAACATGTCGCCCAACAGGTAGATTGCTGCGGCCTTGTCCTTGATACTGTCGAGGAAACGCACCAGCCTGCGCTCCTGCATGCGCCCATGCTCGATGGCCAACGAGCCGAGATGGGCATCGGAAAGGAAATAAACGTTCTTCATAGTCTATGCTTTGCGGCGCACAAGTGTACGCCCTATTCAAACCCAAGCTCCACTCGCGCCTCTTCAGTCATCATGCTCTGATCCCAAGCAGGCTCGAACACGAGGTTCACCGCCGCGCTTTTCACTCCCTCAATGCCGTCCACCTTCTGCCTCACGTCCTCAAGTATGAAGTCAGCGGCAGGACATGAGGGCGCTGTAAAGGTCATGTCTATGTCAACATCGCCGCTGTCTTTCACGTCAACCTTATATATAAGGCCGAGATCGTATATGTTCACGGGTATTTCAGGGTCGTAAACCGTCTTGAGCACATCCACAATGCGCTCCTCTATCGTTGTCTTTTCTTGCTGTGTCATGGTTGTCGCCTTTCTTTTAGTTGCTCGTTAACGTATGCTGTGCCGCACTTCCACCGTCGTGCAGCCGCATCTTGCTTAGCCAAATGTGCCTACTGGAAGTCAAGAGACAGTTGCACGTCGCCAAGCAGGTTGTAGCTACGGCGGTGGTAGGGCGTTATGCCGTGCTCGCGAATGGCCTCTCGGTGCTTCTTGGTCGGGTAGCCTTTGTTGCCCCTCCAGTCGTATTGCGGATACTCTTCGGCCAGCTTGTTCATATAGTCGTCGCGGTATGTCTTGGCCAAGATGCTCGCCGCTGCGATGGAAAGATACTTGCCGTCGCCCTTTACTATAGTGGTATATGGCAGATTGCGGTATGGTTTGAAACGGTTACCGTCAACTATGACCGCCTCGGGGCGCAGTTTCAGTGCGTCAAGGGCACGGTGCATGGCGAGAAAACTGGCGTTCAAGATGTTGATTTTGTCGATTTCATCGGGCGTAACCACGCCCACCGCCCATGCCAAAGCGTCGCGCTCTATGGCTTCGCGCAGTCGGTAGCGCTGCCTTTCGGTCAGCTTTTTCGAGTCGTTCAGGCCGGCATTGGTGTAGTCTTTGGGCAATATCACGGCCGCAGCATACACGCTTCCGGCAAGACACCCGCGCCCTGCCTCGTCGCATCCGGCCTCCACAAGTCCGTCGTAGTAATGGTTTTCAAGCATCTTATAAGTGTTTCCGTTGGCCAATGCGGTGCGTTGCCGGCATCAAAACATCTTTCTCACGCGCTCAATGCCGTCGGCCAGCGCATCTATCTCCTCCCTTGTGTTGTATAAAGCGAACGACGCCCGCACTGTACCCTGTATGCCCAAGCGGTCTATCAGGGGCTGTGCGCAATGATGTCCTGTGCGGACGGCTATGCCGAGGCGGTCGAGAAGCGTACCTAAATCAAGGTGATGTATGTCTCCAACAAGGAATGAAACCACCGCATCTTTACCGCTTGACACGCCAAAAAGCCTCATTCCATCGATGGAAGCAAGCCTTTTCATGCAGTATTTTGTCAGGTCGCGCTCGTGTTCTGCTATGTTGTCCATGCCCAAAGCCCCAATGTAGTCGATGGCTTTGGCCAGTCCGTGGGTGGCAATGTAGTCGGGTGTGCCGGCTTCAAACTTGAATGGCAGCTGTCCGAACACCGTCTTGTTGAAGCTAACGCTTTCTATCATCTCGCCTCCGCCTTGGTATGGCGGCAGCTTTTCGAGCCACTCTTCTTTGCCGTAGAGCACTCCTATGCCCGTCGGCCCGTACATTTTGTGGCCGCTGAACACGAAGAAGTCGCAGTCAAGTGCCTGCACGTCCACCTTGAAGTGGGGCGTACTCTGTGCGCCATCAACCAATATAGGCAGTCCGTGAGCGTGGGCTATGGCTGCTATTTCCTTTACCGGGTTGACCGTACCAAGCACATTGCTAACATGTGTTATACTGATGATTTTGGTCTTCGGCGTGATTAAATCCTCGATTTCATCGGTTTTCAAGTTGCCGTCATCGTCCATCGGCACCACCTTTATGGCTATTCCGCGCCTTGCGGCCTGCAGTTGCCACGGCACAATGTTGGAGTGGTGCTCCATAACCGTAACAATCACCTCGTCGCCCTCGTGCATAAACTCATCGCAGAACGACGACACCACAAGGTTGATGCTCTCTGTCGTGCCGCGCGTAAATACTATTTCGCTGGTGGAACGGGCGTTGATGAAGCGGCGCACCGTCTCCCTTGCCGCCTCGTGCAGGTCGGTGGCCTGCTGCGAAAGGTAGTGAACGCCACGGTGAACGTTGGCATTCACGTTAAGATACTCGTCGCGCATGGCATCAAGCACGCACAAAGGCTTCTGCGTAGTGGCAGCGTTGTCAAGGTAAATGAGCGGCTTGCCATACACCTCGCGTGACAGTATCGGGAAGTCACTGCGGACTTTTGCTATATCGTACATTGGCTTTATTGTGGTTGTCATTTGCACAGACGGCATCCTTCGCACTTGTTCAGCTCGCCCCGGAAGCGTTTTTCCACCAGGTAGTGCAGCCGGTCGCGCAGCGGTTCGAGGCGCATCTGGTCGATTACCTCATTGACAAAGGCAAACTCAAGCAGCAGTTTCGCTTCCTTGAGCGATATGCCTCGCTGCCGCATATAGAACAGTGCCGCATCGTTAAGCTGTCCCACAGTGGAACCGTGCGAGCATTTCACATCGTCGGCATATATCTCCAGCATGGGCTGGGTGTACATCCGCGCCTCCTTAGTGGCGCACAGGTTCTGGTTAGTCTCCTGAGAAACGGTCTTCTGCGCACCCTCTCTCACGAGCACACGCCCTGCAAAGGCACCCGTAGCCTGCCCGTCGAGCACATATTTATATAGCTCGCGGCTGGTGCAGTGCGCCGCACGGTGGTCGATAAGCGTGTTGTTGTCCACTCGCTCCTGCTTGTCGGCTATCACGCATCCGCACAAGTTGCACTCCGCACCCTCGCCGTTCAGCACGAGGTCTGTACGGTTTCGGGTCACTCCGTTGTGCAGTGTTATGATGTTATGGTTCACGCGGCTGTTGGCCTGTTGGTCGATATAGAGGTTGCTAACGCGCACATTCTTGGCGTGGGTCTCCTCCATACAGTACAAATCAAGCCCTGCGCCGCTGCCAACGTATGCCTCAATCACCTGCGTAGTAAGGAAATTCCGGTCGTCTTCGGCATGGTCGCAGAACAGAAGTTTCACTTCCGCACCGTCTTCCACTACTATCAGCACCCTTCGGTGGGCCATCAAGTCAACGTCGGAACGCAGGATGTTGACCACCTGAATGGTTCTTTCCACCCTCACACCCTTGGGAACATACACCACAAGGCCGTCTTGAGCAAACATAGTGTTGAGGGCGGTGATACCGTCTTCTTCGGTTTTGGCTATCTTGGCATAGTATTTTTCGATGAAATCGGGCTTTTCTGCGGCTACAGAGCTTAAAGAGCCTACTATGACACCCTCGGGCAAGTGGCCTTTGGGCTGCGTTTTGGTGTGGAATGCATCATTTATAACGAAGTAGAGCGACGTGCTCAAGTTAGGAACATCGCACTTGAAAGCGTCATAGGGATTGACAGGAATGTCAAGACGGCTAAGGTTAAGCCCGTAGTCAGGCTCAAACAGTGCCGCCATATCGGTGTATTTGTACCGTTCAACCTTGCGCGTGGGGAAGCCCAACCGCTTGAAGTCCCCAAAGGCACGGTCGCGCTGCGCATTGAGAACGTCGGCACTGTGGCTGCAAATCAGGCTCCGGCTCTGCTCGTACAGGTCGATATATTGCTTCTCGCTCTGCATAGTATTACTCTCCTGCCTCTGCCTTTATCCAGTCGTAGCCGCGCTCTTCTATCTCCTTGGCAAGCTCCGGGCCGGCTGTCTTAACTATTCTTCCGTGATAAAGCACGTGTATTGTTTCTGGCTTCAGTATGTCGAGCAGCCTTTCGTAGTGGGTTATCACTATGCATGACGTCTCCTTGGTCTTCAACTTGTTCACTCCCTCGGCCACAATGCGCAGTGCGTCAACGTCAAGTCCGGAGTCTGTTTCGTCGAGAATGCTCAGTTTCGGTTCGAGCATAGCCATCTGGAAAATCTCGTTGCGCTTCTTCTCTCCGCCGCTGAAACCCTCATTCACCGAGCGACTGGCCAGTTTGCTGTCCAGTTCTACTATCTTGCGCTTCTCACGCATCAGCTTCAAGAAGTCACCAGCGCTCATTGGCTCCAGTCCCTCATACTTGCGCTTCTCATTGATGGCCGCCCGCATGAAGTTAGTCATTGACACTCCGGGTATCTCCACAGGATATTGGAACGAGAGGAACAGTCCTTCGTGCGCCCTGCCCTCGGGCTTCATGGTCAAAAGGTCTTTGCCGTTGAACTCTATCGACCCTTCAGTCACGGTGTATAGCGGATTGCCCACGAGCACTGCGCTGAGTGTTGACTTTCCAGAGCCGTTGGGGCCCATTATAGCGTGGGTTTCGCCGTCGTTGACAGTGAGGTTTACGCCCCTCAATATTTCTTTGTCGCCAATCTTGGCGTGCAGGTTCTTTACTACTAACATTGTCCCTTTCCTATAATTTAACATGGTGCAAACTCTAAAGCCTGCTCCTTTCTATTTATTCCCAGTCTCTTGCTGTGCAAATAAGATATGTCAACCGTTGCCCCATATTCCAGGAAATGCTCCAAGAAGCGTCCGGTATCTGTTCCCCAATAAATCAAGCAGCATGCCATAGGTGCGCCCTTGCCTACATCCTGTCCGTTTTCCAAGAAGCGAAGCCGTGTATCGTAGAGGAAGCAAATGCCGTTAGCCACCCCGAAAACATACTTTTTCCAATGTCCCGTATTTGGTGCCACCGGCACTAAGGCTATCACATCCGCCCCGTATCGCCTGTGGCTTTCCACACACTTCGCCAGCCAGTCTTTGATGGTTGTGCCTCTTTCACGGTCAGAACCGTATGGGGGATTGACGTAAACGGTCTTGCTGTTCCATTCTTCCTTTAGTCCATCGTTGTCTGGAAGCATATATTCCACATCGGCATGGACTACGGAATACCGGTTGGAACAGGGGTCTAATCCGATATTTCCATTCCAAAACGCCTTAATGGCGTTCACGTATTTGGGCGGTGTTCCCCAACTCTGGCTTAATGTGTTGACGTGTCTTCCTGCTGTCATACGGTCACCTCCCATTTCTTACTGGCCAATTTAGCCAGTGTCGTCTTGATGTTTTCGATACTGTTGTCTTCGGGTGCGATTACGTTGAACCAGCGTTCCACCTTTGCGAGGTTGCTTGAAAAGAACTCGCACAAAGCATCATGGGCTTTCTTGTCTATTTTTGTCTTTGTGAATACGTTTGACTTTTTGCCTTCTTTGTAGCTTGCGATGAAAGCATCTCTTACCGCCGCATATTGCGGCTTGGGTTCAAAAAGCAAGGAATGTACAAATTCCGCCAGACCAGCGTCCGTCAAAAACAACAGCCAATCATACGAATTTGCCAGCACTTTCATCTCTTTGTTCTTGTTTTCTGCGGTAAACCAGTTCCCATGGTTGCTGACAACGCCTATGGACAATATGAAGTCCTGCAATGGAACATCATCTTCTATCACCTCGTCAAGCAGCTCCGCATATGGTTTCACCACAGGTGAACCTTCCTTATATACGAGTCCATAACGTTGTCCGTCCACCCACACCTTCTGTAAGGCCGAGGTCATCTGCGCCACATAGGCTCCTTGCTTTGCTTTCTCGATGGTCTGCGGTCCTTTCTTGCAGCCCTCTTCCACGCCAACGCGCTTACATTCCACCATTGCGAACGGCGTTTTCCGCTGTACGGCTACGTGTATGCCGTCTTGATGCGCATTGGCTACCAACAAACCGCTGTCGCTTTCGCCCAAAAGACATGAGTTTCTTAGTGTGTTGTTCGCATCCAGAAGTCTGTTGCTTTTCATCTGTTCAAAAGCCTCCGTCATTTCTTCAGGCAGACTCTTTGCCATTTTTGCGATAGTGATGGGTTGCCCTATCTTTTCTTTGATATTTGAGAACTTCAATATCGGGTGTAAGGTAAACTCAACATTGTGTGTTATTTCCTTGTCTCCAAACTCTGGCAGTCTCCTTTCAATGGATATATGGTCACAAAGCCCCCATTCTCTGAGCAAATAGTAGGTCACCAACTCCACTATTGTACCCAAAGCCCTGCCAGCAGCTTTCTTTGCATCCTTCGCATGCAGGAAAACTGTGTCTTTTAGAGCGTTTTGTAATGTATCTATCGAAATATAGCTCATAATGTCTTTATTCCGTTGCCCCAAGTCACCCCACCGTGCCTTCGAGCGACACGCTCAGGAGCTTCTGTGCCTCCACTGCGAACTCCATGGGGAGCTTGTTGAGCACCTCTTTGGCGTAGCCGTTCACTATAAGTCCCACGGCTTGTTCTGTCGGTATGCCCCTTTGGTTGCAGTAGAACAGCTGGTCTTCGCTTATCTTGCTGGTCGTTGCCTCGTGTTCCACCACCGCCGTGTCGTTGTGAATGTCCATGTAGGGGAATGTGTGTGCGCCGCACTTGTCGCCAAGAAGCAGCGAGTCGCACGACGAGTAGTTGCGCGCTCCGTCGGCATTGGACGTGGCTCTGACCAGTCCGCGATAGGAGTTCTGGCTGTGGCCTGCGCTTATTCCCTTGCTTATTATGGTGCTTTTGGTGTTCTTTCCCATGTGTATCATCTTGGTGCCTGTGTCGGCTTCCTGATAGTTGTTGG
>CAVAPI010000048.1:0-17732 GCA_963590445.1 Lachnospiraceae bacterium
GGCAACGTATGTACATAAGGAGGCCATACGGTGCCTTCCTTGACAAAGAAGCGCAGTATGTAGTCGGGATAGCGGCTGTGCATGAACCGTCCCATAAAGAAATTCTTACGCAGAAGATACAGTCCCCGCGGACAGTCGGCCTTTTGGATAGCATTATACAGGTAGTCACGTAACTGCGGAGTTACCAGTTCGTCGGCGTCAACCACAAGCACCCACTCGCAACTGGCCGACTGAATGGCAAAAGTGCGTGCCGGCTCCGCACTCACATAGTCTTTTTTCTCAAACGTCACTATGCGGCAACCGTGCCTCTTGGCTATCTCCACGGTATCATCGGTGCTCTCCATGTCGCATACGAGCACCTCGTCGAAGGCCTCAACGGCCTCCAGCACCCTGTCCAGGTGCTTCTGGGCGTTGTAGGTGTTTATCACCACAGATATTTTCCCTTTGTTGTCGTCCATAGAATGTGGATGTTGGCGAGCGAGTCCAGTCGCTTGAATAACTTTGCCTTATGCAAAATTAGCCTTTTCATGCCATATTGCCAAGCCTTTGTCCTCTATTTTGACGGGAGGAGTCCTTCGGTTTCTCGAATTATGGGTTCACCTTATTATATATGGAGTTCCATTCACGGTCTGCCCTACTCCGCCTTGGAAGTGTTGCGGCGCACGTTTACAATCCTCTCCACCGCAGTCCACATCCGCTCAAAGACGACAGACAGGAGCAGACTCGCAAGTATGAGTGCGGCAAAGATGACGATTGGATAGCGCAGAGCGAACAGCCGGTCGTGCAGAAAGACGTTCAGCAGCCAGTAATGCACAAACCACATACCCAAAGAATGGCGGCCAAACAGTTTCAGCAACGGGGTTACAACAGGAACTGGGCGTGTTCTCACGAAAAAGAACACGAATACGATGGCGAAGAGTGGATTGACCGTGCCGGGAAATGCAGCTTTGCAAAAACGAGAAGCAGCAGACATACAAAGAAGAACAGACTTTCGTGTCTGCCAAACCACGCATTGCCAAACCACTGTGGGGCTTTCCACGAATATTTTGCGAAGAGTGTCCCCAACAGAAACGGGAACATAAGATATATAAGGTTTGCCACCAACATGAGCAAGGGGTTGGCCGACAGGAAAGACGCCCAGCTATCGAGTGCGGCATAGGACAAGATATGGCAGACAAGTCCTACTGCTACGACCGCAACGGCCTTGTTGCGCTTTACAAACAGACAGAGAGGGCGTGAAAAAACGGCCAACAGAACATATGGGAGCACAAACCAGCAATAGGGATTGTAGCTGGTTTCAAGGGCTACAACGTTATATACCAGCGGCTTGACGCCTAAGTCAAGACCGCAATCACCCGCAACAGGCACGGCCAGCAGGGCTATTATGCACATGAAAACGTTGACCACCCAATAGGGAATATACAGGTTGAGCGCCCTTTGCAGGCGGGTCTTGCCCGACTTGCGCCCGTCCAGCAACGCCTTCATAAAGCCATAGCCGCTAACAATGAGGAACATCGGAACCGGAGTGGCGCACCTTGTCAGCTTCTGGAACAAGGGTACACTTCCATACTGGAGCCATCATGAGCACAACCCGGCGTTTTCCGAGGAATGGAAGAGATGCACATATAGCATCATGAGTATGGCTATGCCCTTTACTTGGAGACTTTGTTCGCGTGTCATACCGGCATTTGGGAGGTCAGCAACCAAGAAAGCCCGCCTATGCACACGGCACGGGCGAGCTTTCCTGTCTATGTTCAGTTTTTATCAAGTCGGGGCAATGGCTTAGAGCTTCGGTCCGGCAGCTACGAGAGCCTTGCCGGCGTCGTTGGTCTCATACTTCTTGAAGTTCTTGATGAAGCGGGCGGCCAAGTCCTTAGCCTTCTCTTCCCACTGCGAAGCGTCTGTGTAGGTGTCGCGGGGGTCGAGGATATTGGTGTCAACACCCTCAAGCTGTGTAGGAACGACGAAGTCGAAGAAAGGAATGGTCTTCGTTGGAGCCGCGTCGATAGAGTGGTTCAGGATAGCGTCGATGATGCCGCGGGTGTCGCGGATAGAGATACGCTTGCCAGTACCGTTCCAACCGGTGTTCACCAAGTAAGCCTTTGCGCCGCTCTTCTGCATCTTCTTCACCAGTTCCTCAGCATACTTTGTGGGGTGCAGCTCAAGGAATGCCTGGCCGAAGCAAGCCGAGAAAGTAGGAGTAGGCTCGGTGATGCCGCGCTCTGTACCCGCCAACTTGGCTGTGAAGCCAGAGAGGAAGTAGTACTTGGTCTGCTCTGCGCTCAGGATAGACACTGGAGGAAGCACTCCGAAGGCGTCTGCGCTAAGGAAGATGACCTGCTTGGCGGCGGGACCCTGCGACAGAGGGCGCTGGATGTTCTTGATGTGGTAGATAGGATAAGAGACGCGGGTGTTCTCTGTCACGCTCTTGTCTGCGAAGTCAATCTTGCCGTCCTTGCCAACGGTAACGTTCTCGAGCAGAGCGTCGCGGCGTATGGCGTTGTAGATGTCAGGCTCGCTCTCCTTGTCGAGGTTGATGACCTTGGCGTAGCAGCCGCCCTCGAAGTTGAACACGCCCTCATCGTCCCAACCGTGCTCGTCGTCGCCGATGAGCTTGCGCTTCGGGTCGGTAGAGAGAGTTGTCTTGCCTGTACCGGACAGGCCGAAGAAGATGGCGGTGTTCTCGCCGTTCATGTCGGTATTGGCCGAGCAGTGCATCGAAGCCATGCCCTTGAGAGGCAGGAAGTAGTTCATCATAGAGAACATACCCTTCTTCATCTCACCGCCGTACCATGTGTTGATGATAACCTGCTCCTTGCTGGTCACGTTGAACACAACGGCTGTCTCAGAGTTCAGTCCGAGTTCCTTCCAGTTTTCAACCTTAGCCTTTGATGCGTTGTAAACGATGAAGTCAGGCTCCTGGTCGAATTCCGCCTCGTTCTGGGGGCGTATGAACATGTTAGTCACGAAGTGAGCCTGCCAAGCCACCTCAACTATGAAGCGCACCTTCATGCGTGTGTCCTTGTGAGTGCCGCAGAAACCGTCAACAACATAGAGCTTCTTGTTGGACAGTTCCTTCTTTGCTATTTCCTTAACGGCAGCCCATGCTTCCTTAGTAGCGCGGTGGTTGTCGTTCTTGTACTCCTCTGAAGTCCACCAAACGGTGTCGTGAGAGTTCTCGTCGTCAACGATAAACTTGTCCTTGGGCGAGCGTCCGGTGTAGATACCGGTCATCACGTTAACTGCACCAAGTTCTGTTTCCTGACCAACCTCAAAGCCTTCAAGGCCTTCTTTTGTCTCTTCGTTGAACAAAACCTCATACGAAGGATTGTAGAGTACCTCGGTTGTACCGCTGATACCGTACTTCTCTAAAACTGACTTATCAAACTTTGCCATTTTAATTAAATGTATTTAGTTGTGAATTACTCCTTTATACACATTGCAACCCTATCGCTGCAATCGGTGGCAAAGGTAGTAAAAATTGCAAATACGGCAAGCGTTTGCGTACACAAAAATCCTTTGGCGAACCATTTGTTTGGTTAAAGTAATGAAAATGCAGCGGCATCCAAATGCATTTGCAACTTGCAGTTTGCAAAAAGAAAGAGTTGCTTTTGGCATTGTTTTCGTTTTTCTTGCAGTAACTTTGCAGTGACAAGTGCCGGATGCGGCATTTCCGGGCACAGAATTACCTGTTTTGGGGCACAAAAGTACCGTTTCCGGGGCACGGGCGTACCGCCACGATTTCCAAAGCGGCGGATTACGGCAGCCAAACCGCCGGGTTACGGTGCAAAAACGGCCGGTTTGCGAGCCATAACCCGGCAGGTTACAAACCCACCGGCGGGCATTCACGCTGAAAAGGCGCACCTTCACACATGGAAACGATAAACCTTAGCGAGAGCAACTCAGTCATCAACAGCTACTTGGCGGAGCTGAGAGACAGGGAATACCAGCGCAACAGGCTGCTGTTCCGCAACAATATCATGCGCATAGGCGAGCTTATGGCCTATGAAATAAGCAAGCGGCTGGACTACAAGGCGCAGGAGGTGACCACTCCGATGGGCGTTTCCACCATACAAGTGCCGTCTGACGACATAGTATTGGCAACGATTTTGCGCGCAGGACTGCCGTTCCACAACGGCTTTCTCAACATCTTCGACCACGCCGGCAAGTACATTGTGCCCGGTTTTGGCGATGCCGGCGACCTGTGTTACGGAGGAAAAGAATGAAGAAGGCAGGGGCTACGTTTGAAAAGCCAAAGAACAAAACTCAGAAACAACGAGGAAAGGAAATGAAAATCAAAAGGCCTTTGCACCGCTTTGCCGTCACTGTGAGCTTCATCCTGTGCGGACACGCTCTCGGACTGGCGTTTCTCTCTGCGTTCAGGCTGCTCCAGTACGTCACACTGCGCGGCATGTCTGCCCCGACCGGTGCATCGGCGGTGCCCGCATTCGTGCGCGGCTTGTGGCTCGACAACGTTCTGGCATGCGCAGTGCTGGCACTTCCGGCCACGGTGCTGCTCATTGCCGCTTGCTTCGGGTTCTGTCCACGGGCGTTGCGCAAAGCCTTCGTGTGGTGGATGGCAGTGTTCTACACTGTCATGCTGGCCCTTTCGGCGGCCAACATCCCGTACTTCCACTACTTTTTCAAGACAATCAACTCCGGCATCTTCGCCTGGTTCGGCTATGCAGGCACCACTGCCGGAATGGTAACGGGCGAGCTGTCCTACATTATCTATATAGCGGCGTTCATCATTGCCGCCGCCCTGTTCGCATGGCTGCTCGTTCTCCTGCGCCGCAAGGCCGACAGGCTCATCGCACAGGCCGCCCCTTGCAGCCGCAGCCGTGCCGCTGTGGCTGCGAAAGGCATCGCCACGACACTGCTTGCCGGCCTGATTGTGCTCGGAATACGCGGACACGCGCAGACGGACATGGCTCCCGTGAAGGTGAGCCAGGCCTATTACTGCGCCGATCCCTTCCTCAACCAGCTCGCCATACCGCCGGCTTTCAACGTGGTGACGAGCCTTCTGGACGACATGAAGCGCGACAATGCGCCGCTCAACCTCATGCCCGACAGCGAGGCAGTGGCCGAGACACGCAGCCGGCTCGGCATCATAGGGCGCACAGACTCGGCGTTTGTGCTCCGCAGAAAGGTGGCAGCAGACAGCAAAACGGCCGCAAGACGCAACGTGGTGATAATACTCATGGAGTCGATGTCGGCCGACCTGATGCAGACATTCGGCCAGAAACACCGCCTTACACCCGTGCTCGACAGTCTGTTTGCCCACTCTCTGGCCTTCAGGAACTGCTATTCGGCCGGCATACACACCAACAACGGACTGACAGCAACGCTGTATTCATTCCCCGCACTGATGCGCCGCAACGTAATGAAGGGCACTGTCACCCCGCGACGCGGCGGCATACCTACCGTACTGGCCGGGTACGGCTACCGCACCATGTTCTTCATGCCCCACGAGTCGCAGTATGACAACATGAATGCATACTTCCGCACCAACGGATACGGCGAGATTTACTCTCAGGAAGACTACCCTGCCGAGGAGGCAGTAAACACTTTCGGAGTGTCGGACCACTTCCTTTTCGGCTACGCCCTGCGCACTATCAACGCCAAAGCCGGCAACGGGCAGCCGTTCATGGCCACCATACTCACCGTAAGCAACCATCCGCCATACGTAATCCCCGACTTCTTCCAACCGAAATCAGCCGACAAGGAGCAGCAGATAGTCGAGTATGCCGACTGGGCCGTGGGAGACTTCATAGCCAAGGCACGCCGTGAGCCGTGGTACAAGAACACTGTGTTCGTCCTGCTGGGCGACCACGGCAAGCTAACCGGCAACGCCGCCGACACAGAACTGCCGCAGTCGCTCAACCACATACCGCTCATCATGTTCGGAGCCGGCGTTCCCACAGCGCAGGTGGACGGCATGGCCTCGCAAGTGGACGTGATGCCAACGCTGCTCGGGCTGCTTGGCATGAGCTACGACTACGACGGCTTCGGCTACGACCTGCTCCGGCAGGGCAGAAACATGGTGCAGTACACCTCAGACGACCAGATTGTGGCACGCGACTCCACGCACTGCCTCATCTACAACCACTCCACAGGCCGCACAGACACCTATGCGGCAGAGCCGGGAGGGCGGCTCCGCAAGACAAAAGCGACGGACGGCTTCGAACAGCTGCGCCGTTTCGCCCTGTCAACCGTGCAGACCGCCGACTTCGTCTATCGGCGCGAGCACTGACAGACCGTGCCTTCAAGACAAGGAGAAGCCCGCCGAGCACCGGCATACCGCATATTCAAGACACGCAGCAATTCAATAAAAAAGATTAAAGGCGGCTCAAAAAAGGCAGCCTCCCGTTGATGCAAGTGGGTTATAATGGCTAATTTTGCACACAGATGAGCAGGTTTAATGCCATAACAGCACTGTTTCTGTTCCTCGCCACCGCCGTTTGCGGACAGAAACGCTACGTGTTCCCGACCGAAGTGCCGCCGTTGCTGCACACCGAGTGGGGACAGGGTGTCCCATACAACAAGCTCTGCCCTGCGGAACAGGACACTTCAGTCAGGAAAAACGCATACGCCGGATGCGGCCCGCTGGTCATGTCGCAGGTGATGAAGGCCTGTTCCTACCCTCCGTCAAGCCCGCAACTGGGTTCTGTATATGCCTGGGACAAGATGTACGACACCGTTCCCGACACGGCAAATGCCGAGGGCGACGACGCGATAGCACGCCTTATAGCGGATTGCGGCACGGCTGCCGGCACCGTATATGGCGCAAGCGCGAGCGCAACCAAGCTGAACGAGGTTGTGACCGGGCTGAAAAAGTACTTCGGATACAACAGATACATGGCCATACTCGACCGTGCGCACTACAAAGGCGCCGACGGCGGACGGCTCTGGAAGACGGTTATCTACGACGAACTGCGCAACGGGCGACCCGTAATCATGCGCGGCGAGCGTGGACAAATGGCCGCCCACGTGTTCATAATAGACGGTTGCCGCGACTCAACCGTACACGTCAACTGGGGCTGGGGCGGCAGACGCAACGGCTACTACGACCCCGACTCGCTCGACGGTTACCGTTTCAACCAGCGGATGGTAGCGGACATTGCCCCCCAAGGCTATGTTCCACAGGTGAAAAGCGTCAGTACCGGCTCGGCAGGACACCTTTCGCGCTCGCTAAGCCAGACAGACAGGGAGCTGTTGCGCCACATCAAGGTGGACGGGCCGCTGAACCGCGCCGACATAGCGGTGCTCCGGCAGATGGCAACGGCCGGAAACCTGTGTACGATAGACCTAAGCGAGGCCGTTATACTGACGCTTCCCGACTCGGCTTTCTACGGGTGCGCCAACCTTACCTACATATCCCTGCCGCTCACCCTGCCCGAAATCAGTGCGTGTGCGTTCGCTTCGTGCGGCAGACTGAACCGGGTTGACATCCATTCCATGGTGAGTGAGATAAAGCAACACGCCTTTTACGGGTGCTTCTGTCTGACAGATGTGCGTCTGCCCTTTGCGCTTAAAGCCATCGGAGCAAACGCCTTCAACTCGTGCAACAGCCTTACCGATGTAAAACTGCCGCCTATGCTCGCATCTCTGGGCACGGGTGCTTTCGCCAATGCGAAGAATTTGCGCTCGCTGACCGTGCCGAGGAGCACGGCCAAGTTGGGCGCCGACGTGGTGAAAGGCACCAAGGTGGCCAACATAAGACGCCTATGAACGCCATCGCATTGGGACTTTTGGTGCCGTTTATGGGCACAGTGCTCGGCTCGGCCTTCGTGTTTTTCATGCGGAAGGAGATGGGTGTGCTGCTGCAAAAGGTGCTCCTTGGCTTCGCATCCGGCGTGATGGTGGCCGCTTCGGTGTGGTCTTTGCTGCTGCCGAGCATCGACTTCCACGGCAATGACGGTGACTTCATGCGCGTTGTCCCGGCCGCTTTGGGCTTCCTTATGGGCATGGCGCTCCTGCTTTTCATTGACTATATAACCCCCCACCTGCACCTTGGCGACGACCACCCCGAAGGCTTGCGCTCGCATCTGTCGCGCACGGCCATGCTCTCGCTTGCCGTCACCATCCACAACCTGCCCGAAGGCATGGCCGTAGGCGTGGTTCTGGCCGGTGCAACCATGGGCGACGCCAACATCAGCGCGGCCGGTGCGCTGGCCATGTCGGTGGGTATAGCCATACAGAACATACCGGAGGGCGCCATTATCTCCATGCCCATGAGGGCGGAAGGCAACAGCCGGCTCAAGTCATTCCTTATAGGCAGCCTCAGCGGAGTGGTCGAACCGATAGGCGGACTGGCCGTGATACTGCTCACAGCATGGCTCACTCCGGCCATGCCCTACATGCTTTCCTTCGCCGCAGGAGCCATGCTGTATGTGGTAATCGAGGAACTCATACCCGAAGCGAGCACCGGCGAGCACAGCAATGTCAGCACTATGGGCTTCGCCGCAGGCTTTGTGCTGATGATGGTGCTGGACGTTGTGCTGGGCTGAGTGCGCCTTTGCGGGGCGGAAAGGAACGCGCCAAGGCCTGCAGCATACAGGCCCGATTCTTACAACATACGGGTTCAATACCCGCAACATACGAAACAGAGGTTTGCAACATTATATAAAAAGGTCAACAACATATAGAATATGATCAGAATACGCCGCTCTTTGCTGTCGTCACCGCTGTGCATGCTGCTCAACCTGGCACTGGTTTATGTGGCTTACGAGGTGTGCCGCCTGGTTTATCTTTTTGAGAATTGGAGCACATTTGCCGCCAATCTGTCGTGGAAGTCGCTGGGCGAGATACTGCGGGGCGGCTGGATGTTCGACACGTCAGCCATACTCTACACCAACGCCCTGTACATTCTGCTCATGCTACTGCCGCTCCAGTGGAAGGAGACCGACGCGTGGCAGCGCGTGGCACGGTGGGTCTTCATCGTTTCCAACTCCATCTGCATAGCCATAAACCTCGCCGACGCGGTGTATTTCCAATATACAGGCCGCAGAACCACGGTCACTGTGTTCTCCGAATTCGGCAACGAGCACAACCTCGGCGGCATTTTCGGAATAGAAATGCTGCGCCACTGGTACTTGGTGCTGGCAGGTGCAGTGCTCGTATGCGCCCTTTGGAAGCTCTACTTCATGCCTTCGGGCAGGGCGACTCAGCTGGTTCGCCGCCCGCACCTGGCGGGTGACCTCGCCATATACTATGTCCTGCACCTCCTTTGCCTTGTGGTTTTCGTGCCCTTGTGCGTGTTCGGCATGAGGGGAGGGGCCACTACGGCAGTGCGACCCATAACGATAAGCAACGCCAACCAGTATGTTGACCGTCCGCTTGAGGCGGCTCTGGTGCTCAATACCCCGTTCTCCCTGATACGCACGATAGACAAACCCATATTCACAGTGCCCGACTATTACCCCGCCAATGAACTCGACAGGATATACAGCCCGGTACATTACCCGTCGGATTCCGCCACTGTGAGGCGCAAGAACGTGGTGGTCTTGATAGTGGAGAGCTTCGGACGCGAGTATATAGGCGGCTTCAACCGCTGGCTCGACGGCGGACACTACAAGGGCTACACGCCGTTTGTCGATTCGCTGATGCAGCACAGCACAACCTTCCTCTACTCGTATTGCAACGGCAGGAAGAGCATTGACGGCATGCCGTCGGTGCTTTCGGGCATACCGATGTTCGTGGAACCGTTCTTCCTCACGCCGGCTTCGATGAACGATGTGAGCGGTATAGCCGGCGAACTGCGCAAGAAAAACTACTTCACCGCCTTCTTCCACGGGGCGGAAAACGGCTCCATGGGCTTCCAGGCATTTGCCCGGGCCACCGGGTTCGAGCGGTATTACGGCCGCACAGAGTACGACAAGGACAAGCGTTTCGGCGGTGACAGTGACTTCGACGGTACATGGGCGATATGGGACGAGCCGTTTCTCCAGTTCTATGCCGCCAAGATGTCGGAGTTCAAGCAGCCGTTCATGACGGCTCTGTTCACCGCCTCGTCGCACCATCCCTACGTCATTCCCGACGAATACAGGCAGAAATATCCCGAAGAAGGCATCGTCATACACAAGTGCATACGCTATACGGACAACGCATTGCGCCGGTTTTTCGACACCGCAAAGGCGCAACCGTGGTACAAGAACACCCTGTTTGTCATAACGTCAGACCACACCAACCTCAGCGACCACGCCTATTACCAGACCGATCTCGGCGGTTTCTGCTCGCCGATAATATTCTTTGACCCCAGCGGAGAGCTGAAACCGGGCATGAGAAGCGCCATTGCGCAACAGATAGACATCATGCCCACGGTGCTCGGCTATCTGGGCTACGACCGCCCGTTCGTGGCTTTCGGCTGCGATCTGTTCAACACTCCGGACGAAAACACGTGGGCTGTGAACTATCAGAACGGCATATACCAGTACATAAAGGGCGACTGGCTGCTCCAGTTTGACGGACAAAAGACCAAAGCCCTCTACCGTTTCCGCACCGATCTGCTGCTCAAGGACAACCTCGCCGACCGTTTGCCGGAGGTGAAACAGAGCATGGAGCGCGAGGTGAAGGCCATAATCCAGTCGTACATGACGCGCATGACCACCAACAACCTCGTGGTCAGGTAACGCAAAGCGGCGCTTCGCCTGCCAAACCATACAGAAACAAAAATGTCACCACTCATCTGCGAGCAGCGACATTCAAGCCTATGTTTAACTAAAAATCCTTTTCTGTATCAAATCTTTCTTAGTAAGAATCCTGAAGCTAACGCATAGCTTGCAGGGGGTTCTTTACTAATACTCGATTTTCGAAAGTTTAGGATGTCTCACGACAGCCTATGTTATCCACATACAACTTTCTTTCTACCAATAACTAAAAACCTAAAACTATAAATATTACTACTAACCTAAAACAATCTATTAACCTTTTGACGATGCAAAGGTAGTGCGGAATTGCAAACCGCGCAATATTCCGAACCAAGAAACTGCATAAACACCGCCTATTCTTGACGTAAATCAATCATTGTGTGCGCAAACAGCCGCCAAAATGCAGCAAACAGGCAGTGGAAACGGCAACCTTCCAATACTGAAACGCACCTCCTCCAGCACACAACAGCACCATTTTCATTTTGAACAGCACCTTTTTCATTTTGAAACAGCAACGTTTTCAACAACAACCGTCACTCTTTCAGGGCGCAAACGCACCGTTTAGTCATCGTAAACACGGCATTTCCGCTGCCTAAAGCGGCGGTTTGCAGGTCGCAAATGCAGTGGTTTTCAGAGTTGTTTCGTATCTTTGCAAAAAGAAGACGGCCGTTTCAGACCATATAGCGAAAGGAGTAAGGACATGAAAAAGTTTGTTTTGTATTCGGTTTGCTCCGCAACATTGCTCGCAGGGTGCACCTCTGCCGGCGACGGGGCACAGGTGGGCGCCGGTTTCGGCGCAATTCTCGGTTCGGCAATAGGCGGCATATCCGGCGGGCCGCGCGGGAGTGACATAGGAACCATTGTGGGCATGGCCGGCGGAGCGGTGGCCGGGGCAGCCATAGGCAGCGCCAACGAGAGGGCACAGCAGGAGAAGTACCGCCAATACCGCGAGAGCCGTGACGCAATTTACGGACGCAGCAACAGCAACTACGCCTACAACGGCGGCAACTACAGTCCGGGCGGCTACAACTACGGCTCCGGCAGCCACAGCTACGGGCAAAGCGGCGGCGGTGACGGCAACTTTGACCCTACAAACAGCGGTGACGACCGCATAGAGATGGAACCCGGCACTGCCGACGGCGCATATCCGCAGGACGGACAGGACGGTATCGGGCAGACGGAGAGGCGCGGTGTATATACCACAGTGCCGCCACGCACCATATCGGTTGACCAGCTGGAGCAGGCCATGCCGGGCTACAGCATCGAATACAACTCGCTGATCGAGGTGCGCAACGCCACTTTCGTTGACAGCAACGGCGACGGCGTGCTGCATGCGGGCGAGACTTGCAAGGTGACATTCGAGATAATGAACCGTTCAGCCGTAACGTTGTATGACGTGCAACCGACAGTTGTCGAGACAACGGGCAACAAGCACGTCCACATATCGCCCGGTCTGCGCGTGGAAAGCATCGACCCGTACCGGGGAGTCAGATATACAGCCACGGTATTTGCGGACAAACGCCTCAAAGACGGGCAGATTGTGCTGAAGGTGGCGGTGGTTCAGGGCAACAAGGAGGTGACTTCGCAGGTGAAGGAGTTTGCCGTGAAGACATCAAGGCGGTGATTTGCCGCCGCTCCCGTCCGCCTTTCCGGGACGAAAGCCAGCGGCTACCGCTTGCGGACGCTGCCCTTGCCAGGCTGGTTCGGGCGCCTTTCGGAGCCATTCCCGCCCCCTTCCGCATTGTCCGGCGACACTGCCTTCTTCATTTCCTGCCAGTTCGGGCGCAGGTCTCCATTGCCTTGATACTCCGTCCGCTCGAAATCAAGCTCGAAAGAGTGGTCTTCAGGCTCCGGCTTGAACGGTACAATCAGGTTGTCCGCCCTTTCCACGACAACGGTCTCGATGCCTTTCGCAAGCATACCGATCTCTTTGGCCGCCGCCCATGACAGGTCTATGATGCGCCCGCGCCTGAACGGGCCGCGGTCAGTGACCCTCACAATGACCGATTTGCCCGTGCTGAGGTTGGTAACCTTCAGCCTTGTGCCGAACGGATAGGTGCGGTGGGCGCACGTAAGGCTGTCGTGGTGAAGCCTTTCGCCGCTGCTTGTGCGTGCTCCTGTGGATCTTTTAGAATAAAAAGAAGCCTTGCCCCTCTGGACGGTTTGGGCATCCAGAGAGACAAAGCTCAATGTTGTTATGACTGATATGGCTAATATTCTGAACTCCATCTGTCGGTTTTAAGCCTATACTATGCCTTGCGCCATCATGGCGTTGGCCACTTTCATGAAGCCGGCGATGTTTGCGCCCTTCACATAGTCTATGTATCCGTCGGGCTGCTTGCCGTATTTCACGCACTGGCCGTGTATGCTGTGCATGATATAGTGCAGCTTTTCATCCACCTCCTCTTCGCTCCACGCCAGCCTGACGGCGTTTTGCGTCATCTCAAGCCCCGACGTGGCCACGCCGCCGGCATTGACTGCCTTGCCCGGAGCGAACAGTTGCTTTGCCGCAACGAACTTCTCCACGGCCTCGGCGGTGCATCCCATGTTGGAAACCTCGGCCACGCACAGCGGCTTGTTGGCCAGAAGCAGGTCGGCATCGCACCCGTCAAGCTCGTTTTGTGTGGCGCACGGCAGCGCAATGTCGCACTTCACCTCCCACGGTTTCCTGCCTTCAAAGAACTTGGCCTCCGGGTATTCGTCAGCGTATGGCCGGCATATGTCGTTGCCACTGGCGCGAAGCTCAAGCATATAGTCGGTTTTCTCGCCGCAAATGCCCTCCGGGTCGTATATATAGCCGTCAGGCCCGGATATTGTTATTACCTTTGCGCCAAGCTCGGCGGCCTTCTTTGCCGCCCCCCACGCCACGTTGCCGAAGCCGCTGATGGCCACTGTCTTGCCCTTGATGTCTATGTTGCGGGTCTGGAGCATCTGGTTTACGAAGTACAAAGCGCCGTAACCCGTGGCCTCAGGGCGTATTCTCGAACCGCCCCACTCCAGCCCCTTGCCTGTCATAACGCCGTTCCAGCGGTGGGTGAGCTTCTTGTACATTCCAAAAAGGTAGCCTATTTCGCGCGCTCCAACGCCTATATCGCCGGCGGGAATGTCCTCTTCAGGGCCTATAACGCGGTAGAGTTCGGTCATAAAAGAGTGGCAGAAGCGCATCACTTCGTTGTCCGAACGGCCGCGGATAGAGAAGTCCGCGCCTCCTTTTCCGCCGCCCATAGGCAGTGTGGTGAGTGCGTTCTTGAATGTTTGTTCAAAGCCGAGGAACTTCAATATGGACAGATTTACCGACGGATGGAAGCGCAAACCTCCCTTGTAGGGGCCGATGGCACTGTTGAACTGCACTCGGTAGCCGAGGTTGACGTGCACTTCGCCCTTGTCGTCCACCCAAGGCACGCGGAAAGTGACCACTCGTTCCGGCTCGACAATGCGCTCCATTATCTTGGCTTTCTCAAACTCCGGATGCCTGTTGTAAACGTCTTCCACCGACAACAGCACCTCTTTCACTGCCTGCAAGTACTCCAACTCGCCCGGATGCTTCTGCTCCAGCTGTTGCATTATTCTTTCCACGTTCATAGTAGTATATGTTTTAAGGTTATTGGTATTGCCTTTTTGTCAATGGTTCATCACAAAAGTAGGCAAAAGTACCGTGTCCGCCAAGCAAAAACAGGGAAATCTTCTGCCGTAAAGTTACATTTTGTTAATATACACGCTCCCGTTCCATGCGCAAGGCCTTTGCTTCACTATCGTAAATGCCACGTTCAGCTCCCGTAAATGGTATGTTTGCGGGGCGCAAATGCCGTGTTTACGGCCCGCAAAGCGGCCATTTCTTTCACAGGAGCGTCACCCGTTGAACATGACAAGCCCCTTTTGCCGCTTCCCGTCCATCATTATGCGGAGCGGGGAGGCGAACCTGACGCAGCGCACATGGTCGGTTTCGGCCACTGCCGGCATGCTGTCGAGTATGTCCTTGCGGAAGATGCCGCTGCCGGTGAACGTGTTTATGGTGAAATAGCCCACTCCGAACGATGTCAGGTTCTGGAAAAAGTGGGTTCCCTGGCTCGGATCGACACGGTAGTTCTTCAGTCCGACCTCCACAATGACGCGGGCTGCGCTGATGTGCGGCCACTTCACGGGTATGCCGAGCCAGTAGTCGCTCGACCCCCAGCGCCCCGGCCCAACGAGAATGTAGCTGCGTCCGCTGTCAAGATAGCCCTTGTTCACCTTTTCTATATCGCGTGCGACGGCAGGGTTGTCGGCTGCGGTGAAACTGTCGTCGGTTTTCACATAGACAACGTCCTGCACATCGTCGCAGATGCCGTGGCCGAGCGAATTGTCGGAACGCAACAGGCACTTGTCGTCGGGTATTGCGTCGAGATTCTCGTCGAGTTTCTGCTTGCTCTCGACTATCGGGCGTATCTGAAGCAGGTACAATTCGCCGGAACGGTCGGCGTTGAGGTTGCAGGCGAACTCCATTTCAACCGGGCGGCGCATCTCTCCGGCCCCGAGCTGCTGTATGTCCTGGAGCAATTCGGGCAGCGGGAACACTCCCTGTTGCAGTACGCCGCTGAAAGTGATTACCTTGCGTCCGCCCTCGTATATGCCGTCGCGGATTACCTGGTCATACGGGTCATATGTGGAGGCGATGTAGTTGAGCGAACCGTCCTTGTCGGCCTCCTTCACGCGGAGGTTGAGGATGTTGAACCCGTCGTCCACCTTGAAGTCTTCGCCCGTGTGCTTCATGTCGAGGGCATAGAAGCGCGTCTGCGTGTCGCGCAGTGCCGTCTCCATCTCGCTCGTCTGCAGCACCTGGTTGGGGTGTGACGGACTGACGCGCAGCGTCTGGCCGCCGTCAACGATGTACTTGCCCAGTCCGAGGGCGAGGCTCGCTATGCCCTCCTCCGCCTTTTCGTCGCCTATGGGATAATAGTTGAGCGAGCGGAGCACGCCGCTGAAGTTGGGATAGAAGCGGTCGCCGTACCTCCTGCCCACCACCTCCTGCAATATCACGGCCATCTTCTCCTGGTCAATGACGTTGCTTGTGGCCGTCATGTAGGCCTTGGAGTCGCTGTAATACACCGATGCGTACACTCCCTTGATGGCACAGGCCAGCATGCGCAGCATTTCGTACTTGTCATCGAGATACGGGATCATGTAAGTGGAATAGATGCCGGCGAAAGGCTGGTAGTGGCTGTCCTCAAGCAGCGACGACGAACGTATGGCTATCGGAGCCTTCACCGCGTCGAAGAAAGTCAGGAAGTCGGCTATCAGCGTATCTGGCAACTGAGCCTTGAGAAAATGGTCGAGTATGGTCTGGTCTGACGCGTCACTAAGGGCTGTCTGGTAGAGGTTGTTCCTGTCCATGAACTCATCGAAGATGTCTGTGCACAGCACGAGCGTCTTGGGTATGGACACCGTGGCGTTGTCGAAACGCTGCAGTTCGGGATGGCGCTTTATGATGTTGTCGAGAAAGGCCAGACCGCGTCCCTTGCCGCCTAAAGAACCTTCGCCGATGCGGGCGAAATGGCCGTAGGCGTCAAACTTGCCGCGGTCGAACACGGCCACGATGCCCACGTTCTTCATGCGGCGGTACTGCACTATCGCGTCGAAAATGATTTGGCGGTGTGCGTCAACGTCCTGCAACCTGTTCCAGGTCACGTGCTTCAGGAACGCCGACACCGGGAATATCGCCCTCGCGCACAGCCACCGGCTCATGTGGTTGCGGCGTATGTGGTATAGCATCGAGTCGTATGGAATCTTGAAGATGTTGTCCTGCAACTCCTTAAGACTCCTAATGCGCATTATCTCCCTGTGGGTCTTGGGATCGCGGAAGATGAAATCGCCGAAGCCCATGTGCTCCTCCATGATGTTGCGCAGGTCGATGCTCATCTTCTTCGAGTTCTTGTCAACGAAGCGGAAGCCCTCCCGTTCGGCCTTCTCGCGGTTTTCGGCCTCGGCGCTTTGCAGTATCAGCGGCACGAACTCGTCCCTCCGCCTTATTTCGCGCAGCAGTTTGAAGCCGGCTTCAGGGTCTTTCTCCCCGCCGATGGGGAAACGGATGTCGCTGATCACCCCCAGAGTGTTGTCGGCATAGCGGTCATACAGCGTCATGGCCTCCTCATAGGTGCGCGCCAGCACCACCTTCGGCCGTCCGCGCTTGCGCTGGGCGGCGGCATGGGGGTTGAGAGCCTCGGTGGAGAGCCGCTTGCTCTGCTGCAGTATATAGTTGTAGAGGTTTGGCAGTATGGACGAGTAGAAGCGTATGCTGTCTTCAACGAGCAAAATCATCTGCACCCCGGCCTCGCGGATGTCGTGCTCAATGTTCATCTTGTCCTCTATCAACTTGATAATGGACAGTATGAGGTTGGTGTTGCCCAACCAGCAGAACACATAGTCAAAGATTGAGAGGTCTTCGTTGAGCATCCGCCGGCGTATGCCGTGGGAGAAAGGGGTGAGAACCACGCACGGAGTGCCGGGGGATGCCGACTTCACTGCCCTCGCCACGTCAAACGCGTCGTTGTCGGCATTGCCCGGCATGCATATCACGAGGTCTATGCCTGTGGATTTCAGCACTTCGTTGGCCTCCTCCGTGGTGCTCACCTGCGTAAACGTGGGCGGATAGCGCATACCCAGATCCATATACTCGTCGAAAACCTTCTCGTCAACGCGCCCGTCGTCCTCAAGCATGAACGCATCGTAGGGGTTTGCCACTATCAGAACGTTGAATATGCGGCGCGTCATAAGGTTTACAAACGACACATCCTTAAGGTAAAAGCGGTTCCACTCGGTGGGTTTGTCAGAACTCATGGTTGTTATTCAATAGGTATTATGTTGTCATTCAACAGGTATCAGTTGGTTTCCCGGTACGGTTTCGCACCAGAATTACAGACCTTTTGACTACAAAAATACACTTTTCCGAGGACAAAATGCGGCAGCAGATACACTTTTTCGAAGACAGAGCACGCCTGTTCACATATTATAGAGCCAACCAGCAAGTGCAAAATTATGGATAAGCTCTGAATGACTCTTCTTTCGGTGTGGTGAAGTCAGGTTTTCCCATCGGCTGTTTGCCTTTAG
>CAVAPI010000049.1:0-17482 GCA_963590445.1 Lachnospiraceae bacterium
CACGCGCCGGCATAAAGGCCGGAGACAAGATTGTCAGTGTGGACGGCAAGCCTTTCGTAGGCAAAGAAGTGACCAACGAGGAGGCAATGCGCCGGCTGAAAGGGCCGAAGGACACCAAAGTGAAGATAGGCGTGCTGCGCTACGGCACGAAGAAGCCAACATTCTTTACAGTAACGAGGGGTGACATTCCGCAAAAGAGCATACTTGCCACATATATGCTCGACAATTCCACAGGATACATAAGAATCAAGAACTTCGGGGAGAACACTTACCCGGAACTGCTCATTGCCCTGGCCAAACTGTCGCAGGAGAACTTCGGCAACCTCGTGATAGATTTGCGCGGCAACACGGGCGGTTATCTCGTGGCGGCAGTACAGATGGCCAACGAGTTCCTGCCCAAGGACCGGCTTATAGTATATACCCAAGGACGGCACTCGCCGCGTCAGGACTACCGCAGCGACGGTCGCGGCAGCTATCAGGACATACCGCTCGTGGTACTCATTGACGAAGGTTCGGCATCTGCCTCGGAAATATTCGCCGGAGCGATACAGGACAACGACAGAGGCACTGTCATCGGTCGCCGTTCGTTCGGCAAAGGACTCGTACAGCAGCCCATAGCCTTCAACGACGGGTCGATGGTTCGTCTTACTGTGGCACGCTACTACTCCCCTTCAGGGCGTTGCATCCAGAAACCGTACACCGGCGGCAACGACAAGAGCTATGAGGAAGACCTGATTGACCGTTACCAGCACGGGGAGTACTTCTCGCAGGACAGCATCAAGCACTCCGGCGCGGCGTATCACACCGTTTTGGGGCGCATGGTATATGGCGGCGGCGGCATAACGCCCGACATATTCGTGCCGGAAGACACTCTCGGCATGACATCCTACTTCAAGGAGGCAAGCATGACGGGACTTATACTGCAATTCGCCTACACCTACACCGACGACAACCGCCAGAAGCTTTCCGGATACAAGGAGATGGAGAGGCTGGCGGCGCAACTTGTGAAGCAGAACACGGTGGAAAAGTTTGCGTCGTATGCCGAGAAGAACGGACTGCGCAGGCGGAACCTCATGATAAAGAAGTCGCACAAACTGCTTGAACGCTACATCAACAGCCGGATAATATACAATATGCTCGACGACGAGGCCTGGACAGAATACCTGAACCAAGGTGATCCTGTCATAAAGGCTGCGCTCAAGGTGTTCCGCGACGGCACTGCGTTTCCCAAGAAGTCTGCCGGCACGGTGAAAGACAAGGACAGGCGCACCGCAAAGGGCTACATATATAATAAAGGCGGCGCACCGGGCGGACTCAACAAGAGGTTTCGCCATGTCTAAGTAATGTTCAAAAATAACTTGAGCACGTTTGTAGAATATGCCCGCATCCGTTCGTTGCCTTGTCCGCTCTGTCTTTTTGCCGTTTTTGCGGTTTCTTTCCAGTCACATAGCCCGCTATGCTCCTTCAAAGAAGTCGGCAAAGCCGGCTAAAAATACAGAGCAAACTTGCGCAACTTATTTTTTGAACATTACTAAGGCTGAACTCCGCCAAGCCATACGCACTCTCAAGCGGCAGTACTCCAAGGAACAGATGGAGGAGATGTCGCGTGGGATAGCGGAAAAGCTGCTTGCGCATCCGCAAGTGCGCGACTCACGCACCATACTTCTTTACTCCCCGTTGCCGGACGAGGTGGACATCAGTCCCATGCTTGGCGCTTTGTCCGACAAAAGGGTGCTTCTGCCAAAGGTAACGGGCGACACAAGCATGGAACTGCGCCGATATACTGGAGCAGAGGGGCTTTCCGCCGGGGCGTTCGGCATAATGGAGCCTGTGGGAGAGGTCTTTTCCGACTATCGGAGCATCGACTTGGCCGTCGTGCCTGGCATGGCTTTCGACCCGAAAGGCCACCGCCTCGGTCGCGGACGGGGCTACTACGACCGCTTATTGGCACAGTTGCCCGATGCATATAAGATAGGTGTGTGCTTCAGCTTCCAACTTGTGGAAGCTATTCCGGCGGATACTACCGACATTCCCATGGATGAGGTTGTCAGCTGAACCCCGTTCCCTTGCCTGTTGGACTATATGACAACGTCAGCTGAACCGTATATCAACGATAACCCGGCTGCCCACTGCGGCGTTGAGCCTATCCACAAGTTCCTTGCGCCGCATACTGAGGTCTGCGCGCAGGGCCGGGCTTGACAAGTGGACGAAAAGCGTCTGGTTGCGTATATATATATTAGTGGTATAGCGGCTTATGGCGCTTCCAGCCACGTCCGGCCACGACTCCACGAGCCGCTTTTGCAGCAGCGGGGTCTCGAGTCCCTGCCGCCGGAGGTTGTTCCGCAGCAGTTCGGCTATGCTTTTCACTTCGCGTCTGAACATTCCCTTTCCGTTATCTCGCCGTTTTCCACCTCAAAGATCTTGTATTCGTAGGAGCAGCTGTGCAGTATGCTGTCCAGATGGTCGCGGTTGGTGTCTGTGACCAGTATCTGGCCGAAGCCGTCTCCCGAAACGAGGCTCACTATCTGCTCCACACGCCGTGCGTCGAGCTTGTCGAAGATGTCGTCAAGCAGCAGTATCGGCACCGTGCGGGCGGCGGTCCGCTTCAGGAAGTCGAACTGTGCCAGCTTCAGAGCCACCACGAAAGTCTTGTTCTGTCCCTGACTTCCCTCGCGTTTCATGGCGTGTCCGCCTATTGTGAACACGAGTTCGTCGCGGTGTATGCCGTGCAGCGAATAGCCCACGGCACGGTCCTTGAAGCGGTCGCGGCGTATCACGTCGAGCAGCGCTCCCCTTTGGCAGTGCGACACGTAGTCCAGCCCAACCGTCTCGCGCCCTTCCGATATGTGGGAGTAGAACTGCTGGAACAGCGGCACGAGTTCCTCCACGAAAGCCTTGCGCTTGGCATATACAAGTTCCCCGTTGCGGGCCATCTGCTCCTCAAGCACGTCCATCAGGGTGCCGTCCGGCTCTTCCTCGGCGCGCAACAGCGTGTTTCTCTGTTGCAGTGCCTTGTTGTAATGCGCCAGCGCTTCGATGTAACTGTGGTCGTACTGCGACACGACCATGTCCATCAGCCTCCTGCGCTCCTCACTCAGCCCGCTGATCAGCAGGTTGTCGTCGGGCGAAACCATCACCAGCGGTATCATCCCGATGTGTTCCGACAGCCGCCGGTACTCCTTCTTGTTGCGCTTGAAGTGTTTCTTGGAGCCGCGCTTCATTCCGCAATAGACATTCTCCGGGTCTCCTGTGTCAGAGAGGTACGTCCCGTCGAGCACAAAGAACTCCTGTTCGTGGCGGAGCACCTGCGAGTCGATGGGATTGAGCGCGCTGCGGCAGAAAGACAGGTAGTACACCGCATCGAGCACGTTGGTCTTGCCTGCCCCGTTGCGCCCTATGAAGCAGTTCATCTTGGGCGACAGCGCAAGCTCTGCCCCGGTGATGTTCCTGTAGTTGATTATTGAAAGCCTTTGGAGTATCATGTCGTTAACGCAGTCCGGCTGTTTTCCCCTGCAAAGTTAAGCCTTTTGGAAGTCAAACGCCCATGTTGCCCCGAATATTTTTGGCGGGAAACCGAGAAAAGGAGTGCCGGCGGAGGGCGTTTCCCGACGGTCCGTCTGCATAACCCGACCGTTTGCGGGCGCCAAACGTGCGGTTTGCGATAGCCAAATGCCCCGTTCGCGCACCGCAAATGCCGTGTTTGCGAAAGCCCGGCCGCCGGACTGCCGGCAGGGCACACCGGGTTTGCCGTGGTTTCCGGGGTGTCCGCAGGGCGCAAAACCTAAAAAAGTGCACCATAAATTTCCCTATCCGGGATAAAATAAGTAATTTTGCCACCCGACAATGTAACCAAAAATCGAAAAAACATAATGGCAAAGAACCAACAGCCCCAAGACTCGCTCAACGTGGAGAAGTCAATCAACGCGTCGGAAGCATTCTTCCAGAAATACAAGAAGGCACTCCTCTGCGGAATAGCAGCCGTAGTGGTGATTATAGCAGGTATAGTCGTTTACGACAATTACGTGGCCGCACCCCGCGAAGACAAGGCCGGCACCGCTCTGGCCAAGGGTCAGGAGTACTTCGGCATGGAACAGTTCGACAAAGCGCTCACCGGCGACAGCTTAGGCTACCCCGGATTTGTGGCAATAGCCGACAACTACAGCGGAACCGACGCCGCCAACCTCGCAAACCTCTACGCCGGACTCTGCTACGCACGGCTTGACAAGTGGAACGAGGCCGCTGCCAGCCTTGAAAAGTTCGACACCAAGGGCGACAAGATGATAAGCCCTGCGGCAGAGGGCGCCCTGGGCAACGCATACGCCCACCTGAACCAGCCCGACAAGGCAGTGGCCCACCTGAAGAAGGCCGCCGAGAAGGCTGACAACAACAGCCTCTCGCCCACATTCCTCATCCAGGCCGGCGAAATACTCGAGAGCCAGGGCAAAAAGGACGAGGCTCTGAAACTGTATCAGGAGATAAAGCAGAAGTATTTCAACTCCATGCAGTACCAGACCATCGACAAGTACATCGAACGCGCCACCACAAAATAACCGTCAGGCACCATGGCTACCGCACTCCACAACTTTGCCGCCTACGACACGGCCTCCGTGCCCGACGCAAGCAACATGTGCTTCGGGATAGTAGTGGCAGAATGGAACGAAGAGATAACGGGCGCACTGCTCCAAGGGGCGGTTGACACGCTCGAAAAGCACGGCACCCTGCCGGAAAACATACACGTGAAGTCGGTGCCGGGCAGCTTTGAACTCATCTACGGCGCCCACCAGATGTCGCTCAACGGCAGTTTCGATGCGATAATCATACTCGGCAGCGTCATAAGGGGCGGCACTCCCCACTTCGACTACATCTGCCAGGGAGTCACGGCGGGCATTGCAAGACTCAATGCAACGAGCGAAGTGCCGATAATCTTCGGTCTGCTCACAACAGACAATCTGGAACAGGCACAGGAACGCAGCGGCGGCAAACTCGGCAACAAGGGTTGCGAGTGCGCAGTGGATGCAATAAAGATGGCAAAGTTCTGATTGATGACAACCAAGCCATAACAGGAACAAGGCAAAGGCTTGATTGGAACACATCCAAGTCCTTATTGGAATACGACAAAGTTCTAATAACATCAGGATAAGACCTAACGATGATAGAGGCGGGGCGGCGGTTGAGCCGCCCCGCCTTTTGCCTTGACACGCCAAGCCGCATATTTCCGCTGAAAAACCCATTCCCCGGCGGAAGCGGCGGCCTATACAATAATGTATAAGACACGGGGAGGAGTCGGCCAAACGGTTCCTAAACTTTTCTTAATCTTCGGCAAACGGCTGAAGCCATGCCCCTTTTGTCGGCACAAATGGCAGGAAAGGCAAGAAATGTCGGCGTGGCGTGCATCGGACGTTAAACTTTCGGGGGCGGAAACAGTCATAAGAGCATACGAAAACCAATCGCACATAACAACAAGATGAAGAGACTTCTCCTGCTGATTGCCGCCTTCACGGCAATTATCCCCTCAATGGCGCAGCGAAACATCACGGGCAAAGTGGTGGAAAAGGAAACAAGCGAGGCACTGCCTATGACCACCGTGAAGCTGATGAAGACCGACAGCACACTGGTAAAGGGCGTTGTGACATCGGAAACCGGCGACTTCAAGGTGGCAGCACCGGCCGACGGCAAGTATATAGTGAAGATTACCTGCGTGGGGTTCAAGAGTTTCACCCGCAATATCACCGTGGCGGAGGGCAAGGACATAGCCCTCGGCACCGTAAGCATGTCGCCCGACGCCATTATGCTCAAGGGTGCGACCATCGTATCGAACGTTGCCAAGGTCGTACTCAAGGAAGACACCTTTATTTATAACGCCGCCGCTTACCGCACACCGGAGGGTTCGGTGGTGGAAGAGCTGGTGAAGGAGATACCCGGAGCAGAGGTCAGCGACGACGGAACGATAAAGATAAACGGAAAAACAGTGAAGAAGGTGCTCGTGGACGGCAAGGAATTTATGACCGGAGACACCAAGACGGCCATGAAAAACCTGCCCACGTCGATCGTGGAGAAGGTGAAGGCGTATGACGAGAAGAGCGATCTGGCACGTGTGTCGGGCATTGACGACGGCGAAGAGCAGACTGTGCTCGACTTCGGGCTGAAGAAAGGCATGAACAAGGGAATGTTCTCCAACACTGACCTTGGCATCGGCACGCAAGACCGCTATGCCGCGCGCACCATGGCGGCACGCTTCAACAGCAACCTCCGCCTCATGGGCTTCGGCAATGCCAACAACGTGAACGACATGGGCTTCCCCGGCGGTGGCGGAAGCGGGCGTTTCGGCGGCGGACGATCGGGACTTAGCGCAAGCAAGATGCTTGGTTTCAACATGAATTACGAGAAGAAAGGGGTGCTGAAACTCGACGGCAGCGTGCGCTGGAACCACAATGACGGTGACGCATACAGCAAGACATCGTCGGAAAACTTCGTGAGTACGACCGGTTCCTTCTCCAACAGCATACGCCAAAACTACTCCCGCAGCAACTCATGGAACGCACAGATGCGCCTTGAATGGACTCCCGACACCATGACAAACATCATGCTGCGCCCGGAATTCAGCTACTCCACCAGTGACGGAGTGAGCACAAGCGAGTCGGGAACATACAACGCCGACCCGTATCTCTACGTTTCCAATCCTCTGAACACCGACGACATGGCCACGCTTGCCGCCGACTCGCTCATGGTGAACCACAGGAGCAACCGCTCAATCACATACAGCGACTCGAAAAAGGCGGGCGGTTCGCTGCAAATCAACCGCAAGCTGAACTCCATGGGGCGCAACATAACGCTGCGGTTGGGAGCCAACTACACTGAAAGCAACAGCAAGAGTCTGCAAGCCAACAACGTACACCTGTACCAGACCAAGAACTATCTTGGCAACGATTCCATCTACCAGACCAACCGCTACAACCTTACGCCGCAGAAGAACATGAACTACAGCGCAAGGCTGACCTATAGCGAGCCGATAATGAAGGCTACGTACCTGCAATTCAGCTACCAGTTCCAGTACAAATACACCAAAAGCGACCGCTCGACCTACGACTTCAGCAAGCTGGACAACCAGAATATGTTTGACGGACTGGGCGTGGCCTACCGCGGATGGGACGACTACCTCTCGCGACTCGCCAATCCCTACACCGAATACCGCGACGACAGCCTGAGCAGATACTCCGAATACAAGAACTACATCCACAACCTACAGCTCATGCTGCGCGTGATACGCAAGGCATACAACCTGAACGTGGGCGTAACCGTCATGCCCCAGCAGACCAAGTTCATACAGGACTACCGCGGACGCAACGTTGACACCACGCGCACCGTCACCAACGTGACACCGACGGCCGACTTCCGCTGGAAAATATCAAAGGTGAGCCAGCTCAGGTTCAACTATCGCGGAACCACATCGCAGCCCTCGATGACCGACCTGCTCGACATTACCGACAACAGCGACCCCCTGAACATATCAAAGGGCAACCCCGGACTGAAGCCGTCGTTCACCAACAACATGTATATGTTCTACAACAACTACTTCGAACGGCGCAAGGCTTCGATAATGTTCAACCTCGGCTACACCACCACAAGCAACAGCATATCGCAAAAGGTGACCTACGACCCCGTAACCGGCGGCCGCACCACGCAGCCGGAGAACATTAACGGCAACTGGAACACCAACGCGTCGTTCATGTACAACACGTCTATCGACACTGCCGGCTACTTTAACGTCAACACATTCACCGATGTGCGCTACGCAAACAACGTGGGCTACATCAACCTCGACCGCAATTCCAGCTCGCAAAAGAACATAACAAAGGAGCTGAACCTGTCGGAACGCCTCTCGGCAAGCTACCGTAACGACTGGATGGAGTTTGAGCTTACGGGTTCGGTGCGCTACAACCATGCACGCAACGAGCTGCAAAGCAACTCCAACCTCGACACATGGCAATTCTCCTACGGCTTCAACACCAACGTGACGCTGCCCTGGGGCACGCGAATAGCCACCGACCTCAACATGAACAGCCGCCGCGGCTACAACGACGCATCGCTCAACACCAACGAACTGCTGTGGAACGCGCAGCTAAGCCAGAGCTTCCTCACAGGCAAGCCGCTCACTGTCAGTCTCCAGTTCTACGACCTGCTGCACCAGCAGAGCAATTTCAGCCGCACCATCAACGCCATGCAGCGCAGCGACGTGGAGTACAACGCCGTAACAAACTACGCCATGCTGCACGTAATCTACCGTATGAACCTCTTCGGGTCAAAGGATGCGCGCCGCGAAATGCGCCAAGGCGGCCCGGACCGCAACGGTGACGGGCCAAGAGGCGACCGCGGTGACCGCCAGCGCGGCAGCCGTCCTCCGAGAGGCGGCGGATTCGGAGGCCCAGGCGGCGGATTCTAAGCAGTACGGCTGAACCATACATTACGCACTATAGAGCTGTGGCAAGTGTTCCAACACATACAATTGAACGCATTTGCCACAGTTTTTCAACCACGCATGAATGTCCGCTTCCGAAACAGAGATATGCAAACTCATAGAACCGCCATAATAGAAGTTGTATCTTTGCCTAACTGAAAGTTTCGCTCAAAGACTCGGAACGTTCGTTCAGTGACTTGGAACGAAGATTTCGCCTAAGAGAAAAAGCTAATATGTATATAACCTGCCTATACATGCCGGGGTTTTGTAGTTAAAACAACCTAAAAAAAGGCGGCATTGGTCGGTCATGCAGAGCAAAAACGCTAAATTTGCAGATAGCAAGTCTGCCGGTTGCAGACAGAAACTCTATCAATAATAACGAACTACAACAATAACCATGAAGCTAAAAAGAATCATTGCCCCGTTGCTGTGCGCCGCTTTGTTCGCAGGCAACGCCGAGGCTGCAACAGCCAGCACGTCGAAACCCAAGAAGCAGGATGTGCTCAACGCCATGAGACTGGCCAACGACCACTACATGAACAAATGGACTGACCCCGGAGTGTCTATCCCCTACCCCTCGCGCAACAAGAGTTACGAGTCAAACCTGTGGACCCGCGGCTGCTATTACGTGGGTCTGACGGAGCTGTGGAAGGTGGATCCGCAGAAGAGATACATCGACTACATGGTGGATTGGGGCGAGAAGCACGACTGGAAGCTGCGCGGCACGAATAACGGAGTGCTGCCACGCAATGCCGACAACCTGTGTGCCGGACAGACATACATATTCCTTTACCAGAACAACCCGTCGCATCCCGACCGCTACATCAAGGCGATACGCAGCGCCATCGACACGATGATGGCCTCGGACATAATCGATGACTGGAGCTGGATTGACGCTGTGAACATGGCAATGCCCATCTTCATACAGATGGGCAACCTGACCGGCGACAGAAAATACTACGAACGCGCGCACGAGATGTACACCTACACCAAGACAAAGCACGGCGACAACGGCCTGTTCAACCCGAAAGACGGGCTGTGGTGGCGCGATGCCGACTTCGACCCGCCATACAAGGAGCCTAACGGCGAAGACTGCTACTGGTCGCGCGGCAACGGGTGGATAGTAATGGCCATGTGCCGTGTGCTGGAGCTGCTTCCCAAGGATGCAGACCACCGCCAGGAGTATGCCGACATGCTCGTCACGATGTGCAACGCCCTGAAAAAGGTGCAGCGCGAGGACGGTCTGTGGAACGTAAGTCTGCACGACCCGACCAACTACGGCGGCAAGGAACTGACCGGCACGGCCATGTTCACCTACGGAATGGCCTACGGAGTGAACCACGGACTGCTTGATGCGAAGGAATACAAGCCCGTTATCTACAAGGCATGGAACGCTATGGTGAAGGATTGCCTGCACAAAGACGGCTTCCTCGGCTACGTTCAGGGCACAGGAAAGGAGCCTAAGGAGGCGCAACCCGTGACCTACGACCGCGAACCCGACTTCGACGACTACGGACTCGGTGCGTTCCTCATGGCCGGAACGGAAATCTACCGCATGAAATAATACCATACAACAACCGCAAACGGACAGGAACGGAAGTGAAACCAAGGGAGACGCTCCGTTCCTGTCCGTACTTTTACTACAAGACAATGACATTCGGAAAACTTACTGCAACCGCTTTCATGCTGTGTCTCGCCGCCTTGCCCACACTGGCACAGCAGCCTGACCCGCTTGAAGGCAAGACTGTCGGAGTGATAGGCGACAGTTACGTGCGCAACCACAAGGAACCGAGGGAGAACACATGGCACTATAAGTTCGCCCAAAAGCACGGTATGAAGTACCTGAACTACGGCCGCAACGGCAACTGCCTCACGCTTGACCTCAAGCAATGGGGCACCGGCGTATATCACCGCTACGGTTACATGAGCGATTCGCTCGACTACATAGTGGTAATCGGCGGCCACAACGATGCAGCGCGTATCGACAGCATCGGAGTGCCTACGTTTAAGGAGCGTCTGGGCGAGCTTTGCCGTGGTATGATCGACCGTTGGCCGGAAGCGAGGATATACTTTTTCACCCCGTGGTGCTGCGAGAATTTCGAGGGAAGCAGCCGCGAAAAGGTGGTCAATGCCATGCTTGAGGTGTGCGGAAGCTACGGCATACCGGTGTTCGACAGTGCCCGCCGCAGCGGCATCCATGCACAAAACGAGTCTTTCCGCCGCATATATTTCCAGGGAGGCAACGGTAAGGACACGGCACACCTCAATTCGCGCGGCCATGACCGCTTCCTTCCTGTGGCCGAAGCGTTCATTCTGCAATACGTAAGGTAGGGATGCGGCCAAAAACAGAGCCGGCACCAACGTCAGGGACGGCGGCTCTGCCTGCCAAAATACACGGATAATACTAAAGACCGAACCGTAGGCCGAGGCTAAGGTTCAGGTTCAGCGGCTTGTCGGCATAGATTGTTGACAGGCCGCTGCCGTTATTGAAGTGGTAACTTGCGCCCGGCTCGACGAAAAGTCCGGCGTTGGGCAGTATGAAATACTCCACTCCCGCCGACGCATGAGCCGAGAATTGCAGCCTTTTCATGGTGATCCGCTCCGAAATGCTGCCCGTCGCCCTGTCCTGACTCGTTGTTTTGGTGACTGCATCGCCTCTTATCATGCGCTCCACCATGCCCCCTGCGCTTAGATAAACGTTGAAGTTGCGGTTGCGCCACAGCGAGTAGTTCAGTCCGACGGGTATGCCTATGTAGTGCAACCGCTGCTCTGTGGAGCTTCTCTCGTCGCCTATCGTGCGGTCAATGTCGGAGTGGAGGTAGCTGTATGCCAGACCTGCGGTGACAGTAGTGCGCTCCGACAGGCGGAAGCCCACCTCCACGCCAATGCGGACGGGCTGTCTGTGGCTCACGTTGCGCCGTTCTTCAGTGCCGTTGGGGGCTGTTGCCGTAACACCATTGCCGTTCATTTCCTCCTCATACTGGCCGTATGGCGGCGCCGAAGCCAGCATAAGCGGCTGCGCACTCATGGCGTTGCTGCCCATAACGGCATTGGCCATGTATGCCGTCACGTCCATCCTCGACTTTGCGGCGGTGCGTTTTGCGGGAACACCGGCCTCTGCAAACAGGCTGTTGTACTGGTAGCTGTGCGGCTCATGGCCGGTTGTGCCCCTCTGACGGCGCTCCTGCTGCGGCCGGTCGGAGGCCTTTTCTGCGTCAGGGCGCCCTGCGGCGTTGCCGGCTGTGCTGTCTGCAAGGGCCGCTACAGCCGCTTGGCTGCCGTAACTGCCGCCCGTGAGTTCTGCATCTGCCGCCTTTTTGCTTCCAACGGTTGCCTTTTGTATGGAAGCGGTTGCCTTTTGGGGGATGGAAACAGTTGCCTTTTGCGCGTTATCCTCCCTGACTGCGGTCGTGTTCACAGCCGTTGCGTTGTCCTTGCGGGCAGTTGTCACGAAGAGTATGCCGGCTCCGCCCACCGCAAGAGCCACGACTGCCGCCGCAATCATGCGCCTGTACCTGTGGAGAGGCACTGTCTGCGTGGTCTGATGCTGCCGCCTGTCGGCCAAAGCCCTGTCTATTTCGTCCCACGACAGTTCGGGTGACGGCTCTTCATGCTGCGCCATCTTGCGCCTGATGTCCTCATTCCATTGCTCGTTCATGGCTCTTTATGCTTCTTTTCCATTCATGTATTCCCTTATGCGCCGTGCAAGTATGGCCTTTGCGCGGTGCAGTTGCGAGGCTGAACTGCTCTCCTTTATGCCGAGCAGCCCGGCTATTTCCCTGTGGCTCCTGCCCTCTATGGCATACAGGTTGAACACTGTGCGGTAGCCGTCGGGCAGTTGGCTGACCATAGAGTGCAGCTCCTGGGGCGGAATGGCGTCCGTTTCGGGTTCGTCGCCGCTGTCTTCGGCCTGCAGTCCGGCCTCGTTGTCGAGTGAAACGGCACACAACCGCGACTGTTTCCGCAGGAAAGACAGTGAGCGAGTGACCGCTATACGCATGGCCCATGCCTGCAATGAGCCTTCTCCACGGTAGCTAAAGCTGTCGATATGGCTTATGACGGCAAGCATTACGTCCTGCATTACGTCCTTCACGTCGTCGGGATTGCCCACATAACGCGAACAGACGGCAGCCAGCCGTCCGGAATATAGGTCATAAAAGTCGCGCATCGCCGCGTTGTCACCACGGCGAATACCCTGCGCTATGCCCTTCTCCCTGTTTCCCAAGCCAAACATCGTCAGTTTTCAGGGCCGTGTCCTGCGCTGTGGGTGTAGCGTCCGGCGGCAGGACTCGGCCTGTTTTCAGTTTCTTTTCAGTTGGGTTCTATAAATCAGCTTTGCCGGATTTTTTCACGGAGGTTATTTATAGAGCCTGCCTTAGTTATTGTTTTTTGCGCGGAACATACTTGAACACGGTTGTCTTTGTACTGTCTCCCTGCCCATTCTTGGCAAATGACTTCCACTGAAGGGTGATGCTAATTGCCCCGGAAGCCTCGTCAACTGCGTCAGGCAGCCGGAATGCCACGAGTGCGTCGCCCACTTTGCCCGCCGTCTCGCCGTTTGCGTTGTGGTAGAGCGTGAACAGGTAGGGCGTGTTGGCGTCGGTTCGGTGCACGAGGTTGACCGCATGCTTCCTCAACCCTGCCCATAAGGTGCGGAAACGCAGTGTCAGATAGCCGTCTTCCGCCACGGTTTCAAAGCTGTTCACTATCTCCACGGGGTCGTTGCCGTAGGCTTTTGCGTTACCGTCGGCATCGTAGTTCTTTGCAACCGGCTTGGTGAGGATGGTGTCCATCCAGTTTACGAACACCAGCCCGTTGGCCGGTTCCTGCGCCTTGCCCTCCACGGGCGACAGATTGGCCAGTGCCCTCACCTCCCTTGTGCCGTAGGGCGATGCCTTGCGGTTGGTTGGCAGCGCAAGTGTGGTGCTGTCTATCTGCAAATACATCTGCGAGTTGTCGGCATTGGGCTTTATCGTGACCACGGCATTGGCATATGTCTTGCTGTAACCGCCGTCTTCGTCGCTGCTGCACGACTGCATTCCTGCGGCCAGTGCCGCCATTGCCAGGCAGACTGCCGCTGTTTTCCTGAAGTTTTTCATCTGTTTGCCTCCTTGCATCTGTTGTTTGCCGCGCTGTGCGGTTGCGACGCGTGCGGAAACAGGTGGCGTTGCGGAAGGTTGCTGCCCCCTCGGTTGTCATCCCTCGGGTGTTTCCCGACCCTAAGGCCGGACTTGACTTGACCCGTTGCACTCCCTTGTGCTCCGCTCCGCCCTGTTTCCGCCCGATGCGTCGTCTTTTGGAACTTATGAAAAAAAATGTATGCTCTGTCTTTCTTGAGCGTTTTCGGAAGGAAGCTCCGGCACTGTTCCGGCAGGACTCGGAGGGCTGCTGCCCACAACCGGGCGGTTGGCAACTCAAAACCCGGCGGTTTGCGCTCCGTAAACGGGCCGTTTACGACCCTCAACCCGACCGCTTTTGCCCCGCAACCGTCCGGGTTGTGAAACCCTTTGGCCTACAGCGGTTTGCAAAGCGGCGCTTTTTGTCCTGCGGAACAGTCCTTCTGCCTCTCCCGATTTACTTGATTGTCACGCTTATCGTGCCCGTCAGCTTGTTCTTGTCGGTCACTGTGATGGCGGTAGTGCCGGCCTTCACTCCCTTTACGGCAATCTTGTTGTCCTTGACCGTGGCGGTGGCAATCTTCGTGTCCTTCACTACCGCCGTGTAGGGAGCCGTTCCGCTGCTCACGGTCACGGTGTCTGCCTGGCCTACGCTTGCGGTTGCTGCGGTTTTGTCGAACGCCAGGGGGCTGACAACGGTCACGCTGATGCTGCCGGTCTGCTTGTTATTGTCGGTAACGGTTATTGTGGCCGAACCTGTCTTGACGCCCTTCACGGTTACTGTGGCGTCTTTCGCTGTAGCAACGGCCACAGCGCTGTCGCCCGACCTGACAGTCAGCGGCGCAACACAGTTGGCTACGCTCACAGTCTGCACACTGTCTGTTGCCAGCACTATCTTCGATGCGCTGAAAGCCATCGACTTGTTGTCGTCATCGTTGTCGCACGAGGCCATTACCACTGCACCCATGCAGACGACAGCCACTGTCTTGAAAATGGATCTGATATTCATTTCTCTTCTTTTTTGTTACATTGTTGTTGTTAAACCTACTCGCTACTCCGGATTTCCGGCTGCGCGCCGACCGTAGTCCTTTCGCTTGTCTGACTGTAAAAGCCCGATGGGACGGAAATATTGCACCACTTTTGGTTAAAAAGAGTTAAGTCCCGGAAAGAATGTGCCACTGCGCTCACAGCCAGTAGCCACGCTGGCGGCGCAGAAGTGCGGTGAGGCCCGCGAAAAGGCCGGCCACGGCCACATAGAGGACAGCCGTCTGGAGCGGCGACATGGGCGGTACGGCTACCGAAGCGCACGGCCACGAGGCAATGAAGGCAAGGGCGGCGTTGACCCAACCGACCACCTTGCCGAGCAATACCGCCGCCCAAACGCCAGCAACAGGCACAAGCGAGAGCAGCGGAAGGACGAGAAAGGCGTGGATAATGAGCGTGGCGGCGGGAACAACGATGAGGTTGGCCACAAGAAAATATACAGGCAAACGCCCGAAATAGGCGGCCACGAGCGGCAGAGTGCCCACAGTGGCGACGGCAGACAGCAGGACGAGCTGCCAGAAGAAGCGCACTACGGGATGCCGCTGCTGGAACGGAGGAGGCACAATGGCCGACAACCGCCAGTGGAAGCCGAGGATGAAGGTCATGGACGCAAAGGACAGCTGGAAACCGAGGTCGAACAGCGAGAACGGATTGGCCATAAGCATAATCAAAGCGGCAAAGGCAAGGACATTGAGCGAAGCCCCTTGCCGACCCGTAAGCCCCACTACGGAATAGACAGTGACCATGATGGCGGCCCGGACCACCGAGGGCGGCAGTCCCACAACGAACACATAGCACCACATGGCGGCCACTGTCACCAGCTCGTGAGCCGCCCTGCCCCTGCGCCCAAGGCGGAGCAGCGACAGCAAGGAGTAGATTATGCTGAGATGCAAGCCCGAAAGAGCGAGCACGTGTGACGTGCCTGACACTGAATAGGCGTCGCGCACGGCAGAGGAAACCGCCGCCTTGTTGCCCAAGACCATGGCCGAGGCCACAGCAAGCGACTGGCCTGACAGGCCGAGACGGGCGTAATGGGACTCAACACGGTGGCGCAGACGCAGGGCGGACAGCCTTGCGCGGGCAAGAAGCGGCAGCCGGGAAAGGTCAAGCGAAGCCTTGCGCCAGCAGTCGGGGCTGACTTGGGCTGTGGCAACGATGCCCCGGCTCTTCAGATAGCCGGCATAATAGAACGGCGACGAGGCACTGTACGCGTGCGGTTCGCACAGCAATGACCTGAAAACCACGCCGTCGCCAACGCCAAGGCTGCCCCTTTCGCCGTCAGACCCCGCAAGGAAATAGGCCCGGACACCCTTTCCCGACAGCTCACCCGACAGGACAACGAGGTCGGCACGCACCGTTGAACGCCCCACGGGCACCGGTTCGTCAACGACTACGGCATCCAGAGTGGCCAGATGCGGCAGTTCCGGGGCGGAAAGTGCCCGGTTGGCCACGCTGACCGACAGCTCTCCGGCCGAAAAGGCGAGCGACAGCAGGAGCAGAGTGCCGGGAAACGGACGGCGGAGGAACGGCAGCGCAGCCAAAAGCAGCACGACGGCCACGAGCAACGGCCAAGTCCAGAGGCGGAACAGTTCCATACTCTCGCCGAAAGCGATGCCGCCAATGAAGCAAAAGGCCAAAGGCACGAGCGGACAGAGGCGGAACAGGGCGTGGAGATTGGACGTGTGCATGGGCGTAAAGCAGCGGTAAAGGGATTGAAACAGGCCAAAGGCAGCATCAAAAGCGCGGCCCCATTGGCAAATCAGCACTGGAAAACTCTTGAGAACGTGGATCTTGCGAAACGGGAAACCGCCGTAAAACAGAACGGAGCCGAACACATACAAACGGTTTGTGCCCGGCTCCGTACAGTTATCCTATGCCCCTGTTCAGTTGCAGGCTACGACAAGCCAGTCATAGACGCAGCTGCACACGCCGAAGAAGGCCACGCCTATGGTGCACAGGGCGAGGGCAAACTTGGTGCTACAGTCGCTCTTGAACGTGGGAAGCGGTGTGTCGGTCTTGTTGATATACATGCATTTCACTATCTTAAGATAGTAGAAAAGGCTCGGAACCGTATTTATCAACGCAAGGAACACGACCACATAGGCCAGAACAGAACCCTGTTCGGCTGCCGCCATGAACACGAAGAACTTGCAGAACATGCCGGCAAACGGCGGAATACCGGCCAGCGAGAACAGTGAAATCGTCAGGAGGAACGACAGCTTGGGGTTGGTTTGGTAGAAGCCGTCGTAGCAATTCATCTTGGTAGTGCCCCCTCCGCGTGTCTCAACCACGTTGATTACGGTGAACACAGCCATGTTGCCCACCACGTAGATGAGCACATAGAACATCAGGGCGGCCAAGCCAAATGAGCTGTTGCCCACTGCGGCGAGCATGATGTAGCCGGCCTGCGATATGGAACTGAAAGCCATGAATCGCTTAAGCTCCGACTGGCGCAGGGCAAACAGGTTGGCCACGGTGATGGTGAGCACGATGACGATGTAGAGCAGGTGCTCCCAGTAGAAAACCATGGGGGCGAAAACCTTCATAAGTATGGTCATCAGCGCAAAAGCGGCCGCTCCCTTGGAGACAACGCTAAGGTAGCCGGTAACAGACGTGGGCGCTCCCTGATAGGTGTCGGCTGTCCAGAAGTGGAAAGGCACAAGCGAAATCTTGAAACCCAAACCGCTGAAGAAGAACACCAGACCCATGACGGTGAGGGGCGAGGCAGATATGCGTGCGGCCACGTCATCGAAGTAGAGTGTGCCCACCGCTCCGTAGAGGAAAGATATGCCATAGAGCATCACACCGCTTGAGAACGTTGCGGTAAGGATGAACTTGGCCGCGCCCTCGGCGGAGTTCTTCTTGA
>CAVAPI010000050.1:0-17244 GCA_963590445.1 Lachnospiraceae bacterium
ATTGGTACGCATAGACGAGCGGCGAGTAGTTGATGCACTCCATGCCCTCCCAACTCACCTCCACTGCGGGCAGATAGTCGGCAGGATTGGACGAAAACACCACCTTGCTGCCCTCGGAGAGGTGCAGGTTGCAGTTGCTCAACAGGTGTATCGGGCCCGACGGCCACACCCCTTCCGGCACCACAACGCGCCCTCCGCCGGACTCGTTGCACGCCTTCATGGCCTGCGAAAAGGCCTTTGTGTTGGCGGCAATGCAGTTGGCTTCGGTGTCAGAGCCGCTCTGCTTCGCCCCGTAGTCGGCTATGCTGAAGTCGTTGTGGGGAAAGTTGTAGATGGCGATGGCCGGCATGGGGAACGGAGCGGCCACCTTGACGGAGTCATACTCGGCCACCTTGAAGCTGCTGAGCGACAGCACGGCGGCGCAAAGGAGCAACAGGCTCATGAAAGGTCTGGTTTTTCTCATTGTTCAGTATATCAGTTTGTTAATGCAGTTGCAGGACTGGCTTCCGCCACCGCCCCGCTTCCGTCAAGCCAAGGGTGCTGAGGCAGGGCGGAAAGGAGCATTGACAGGCCAGAAGGGCGCATTGCGCAGGACTGGCTGTCCCGGATTTCCCATACGGAAAGTACGGCGGCGCACCATTACCCTGCAAAATTAGCACTATTTCCCAACCGCACCGGCCTTTTATCCTTTTTTAATACTATGCGCAGCCGGGGCGGTCTCTTTTCGCCAACGGGGCATACCCGTTGCAAAACCCGCCCGTCCGACTGCCGCAAACAGGCCGTTTGCGATGGGCAGACATGGCATTTACGACACGTAACCCGCCCGTTTACGGTGCGCGAACGGCAGGGTTATGAAAGCAACTGGCCGTCAATATCTTACAGGACAGGCCTTTTGCTGTGGGAAACCGCCGCTTCAGGCTCTGCGCAAAGGCCGGAAGAGGAATCCAAACGGCACTTGCGCCGGACTCCGCAAACGGCTGCCGCAAGAAAAACCGAGGAAAAAACAGCAGGAAAAGTTTGGGTTTCTCGCAAAATGTGTGTACTTTTGCACCCGCAATGCAGCAAGATGCCTGCATCGGGATGTAGCGCAGTTGGTTAGCGCACGCGTCTGGGGGGCGTGAGGTCGCTGGTTCGAGTCCAGTCATCCCGACACTTATGGAGCGTGAGAGGCGGAGTGCCTTTCACGCTTTTGCCTTTTACGACCCGGAAAAGTCCGGGATTTGCCCCGAAACGAGACGGGCAAAGGGCGGAAAAGCGCCCGTTTAAGGTGGGAAAGCTGCCGTGTTGAAGACGGGAAAGTGCCTGTTGGATGACAATAATTGCAGAATTTATGCGTTATATACCTGTGCAAAGGATTGCCGGATGGCTCGTATGGTTGAGCCGGATGCACCGTTGCCAAGGCTTCGGGGTGCAGTCTCCTTCCGATTTCAGGTTCGTTCGGGAGGTGATAAACAGCCATGTGCAGCATCCGGAGTACGCCCTTCTGGCCCGCGAACTGCCCGGAACCAAAGGACGGGAGCGCAGGTTGTGCCGGCTGTACTTCAGGCTTGCCGCCCGTTTCCAGCCTGAAACGGTGGTGGATTACGGCGAGAACGCCCATTCGCCAAGCACCGTCTATATGGCCAAGGGGTGCGCACAGGCGCGGATAAGCGGCTCGTTTGACGGCACAGACCGGGCTGACCTGATGCGGATAGCGCTCCGCGGCGACTGCGAAAAGGCTTACGAAGAGGCCGTAGGGCACGCCGGGCAGCAGTCAGTGCTCGTTCTCGAAGGCATAAGGCGCGGACGCAAGGAGCGGAGACTGTGGCGCAAGGCGGTGGAAGACCGGCGCACAGGGGTGACATTCGACCTGTATTACGCCGGCATAGTGCTCTTCGACAAGAAGAGATACAAGGAGAACCATATCGTTAACTTTTGACTTACCATAATGAAACACATTACCAAAGTCTATACAAGACGGGGTGACAAGGGGACAACCAGCCTCGTAGGCGGCGTGAAGACAGCGAAAACATCCGTGAGAATAGAGGCTTACGGCACTGTGGACGAGCTTAGCTCACAGTTAGGGCTGCTCGCGGCAATGCTGGACGAGGGACATGAGAAGGCATTTGTGCAGGACGTGCAGAACAACCTGTTCTGCGTGTGTACGCATCTGGCCACCGACCAGTCGCAGACACCGCTCTATCCGTCGGGAATGCTGCCCGCCGGCGAGACGGAAAAGCTCGAAACGGAGATCGACACCATACTGTCAGAACTGCCCGAAAAGCTGGGTTTCGTGCTGCCGGGAGGCACTCCAAAGGCCGCAACAGCCCACGTCTGCCGGGCCGTATGCCGCAGAGCCGAAAGGCGCATAGCCGCCCTGGCCGCCACTGACACGGTGTCGCCGGACATCATGAGCTACATTAACCGACTGTCAGACTACCTCTTCGTTTTGGCAAAAAAACTCAATTTTATAGACAAACAGGAGGAAAAAACTTGGCGCAAGCCTTGTGAATAAGAATAAATGTATTACTTTTGCGGCCACAACAGTAAATCAAAAGACTATGTATTGGACACTTGAATTAGCTTCAAAGCTCGAAGACGCACCATGGCCGGCCACTAAAGACGAACTGATTGACTATGCAATCCGTTCAGGTGCACCGCTTGAAGTGCTCGAAAACCTGCAAGAGATAGAGGATGAGGGCGATGTGTATGAAAGCATCGAGGACATTTGGCCCGATTACCCCACCAAAGAAGACTTCCTCTTCAACGAAGACGAGTATTGACAGCCCACATACCAGTGTCACCGGTCAGGGTTTCAGAATAAAAGCGGAATGGATAATGTGTGCCCATTCCGCTTTTTCGGCTCTTGACATCCCGGAAGAATTGACATAAATCAAGAAACAGGCCATTTATTTCAGACCAAAAATCAAATTATACGGCCTTGCGCTGCCATTTAAGCATACCTTTGCATCAGACAAAGCTGCCGGCGGCAACCATGGACAAGCCCCTTGCCCGCCTAAAACACCGCCCTTGCAGCACGAAAAAGCACCTGAACTATAACATTAATATATATGAACAGTATATTGGAAGGCCGTCCGGCCTTACAAAAGGAAGTGGAGAAAATCGCCGAAGTGGCCGGCTACCTGTGGCAAAACGGCTGGGCTGAGCGCAACGGCGGCAACATTACGGTGAACATCACCGACCTTGTGGATGACGGAATACGCAATCTTGCACCGATAAGCGAGGTCAAGCAGATAGGAATCACGCTGCCACACCTGAAAGGCGGCTACTTCTTCTGCAAGGGAACGGGCAAGCGCATGCGCGACTTGGCCCGTTGGCCGATGGACAACGGCAGTGTCATACGGATACTCGACGACTGCGCAAGCTATGTCATCGTCGCAGACAACGCAGTGAACCCCACAAGCGAACTGCCGTCACACTTGGCAGTGCACAACCGCCTCGTTGAGACCGGCTCTCCCTACAAGGCTACGGTACACACCCACCCCATCGAGCTTATAGCCATGAGCCACAACCCGAAATTCCTCGGAAAAGACGTGCTCACCAATATCCTTTGGAGCATGATACCCGAAACCAAGGCTTTCTGTCCGCTGGGCTTGGGCATGGTAAAATACCAGCTGCCGGGTTCAAACACACTGGCCGAGATGACCATGAAGGAGCTTGAGGACTATGATGTGGTCATGTGGGAGAAGCACGGAGTGTTTGCCAAGGGGCTTGACGTGATGGATGCGTTCGACCAAATAGACGTTTTGTCGAAGAGCGCAAAGATATATATCGACTCGAAAGCAATGGGTTTTGAGCCGACAGGCATGACACAGGAACAGATGGCAGAGATGTCCAAGGTGTTCAACTTGCCAAGATAAGAAGTAAAACAACTACTGACTACATATAAAGAACGTTATTACTTATCATTAGGTTAACACAATTGAAGCCCCGAAGCTGTGAAGCTACGGGGCTTTCTCGTAAGGTTGACGGTTGCTCCTCGTGCATCAAAGGCAAAGACCTGCATGTTTTTTCGCCAAAGATCATATACTTTTCCCGGAAAGACCGGCATACACAAAACTTCATTCAGCACCGGGACTTATTGGAAAGGTTATATCCGCTTTAGCGAAATCGGGCGGTTGCGGTCTGCCCTTGCCCCGGCTGCGGTCTGTCAGTGCCTCTGCCGCCCTGTCCGCTGCGGCTTTGGCGCTGTGTGTCCCTTGTTTATTTGCGGAATATTGTTACCTTTGTCCTTGTTAAGGCAAACGGTTTCACTGAATAAAGCCAACGGTTTTATACAACAAAGCATGCGGGTTTATGATAGAAACTGACGGGTTGTGGCGATGACATACGGGGATATGTGGAAAAGGCTGGCTGCGGCGTATGGCGAAGGCGAGGCCAAGGCCATAGCGAGGCGCGTGTTCGAGACGCGCTTCGGGCTGTCACTGGCTGACATCTGCTGCGGCAAGGCGGACTGTATGGCCGGGAGCGAGGCCGAAGAGCTGGAGGCTATGACTGCGAGACTGGCCGGAGGCGAACCTGTGCAATATGTCTTGGGTGTGGAAACCTTCGGCGGACGGGAGTTCAGTGTCGCCCCCGGTGTGCTGATACCGCGCCCGGAGACCGAGGAGCTGTGCTCGCTCGTTGCGGAGGACTGCCGTTGCCGTATCGTTTCCGCTGCTGACGTGCAAGGGGGAAGCCGCTTGCGTCTGCTCGACATAGGCACAGGCAGCGGCTGCATAGCCGTGACACTGGCCTTGGACGTAAGGGATAGCGAGGTCACTGCGTGGGACATTTCGCCGCAAGCCCTCGAAATGGCAAGCACCAATGCCCGAAGGCTCGGCGCAAGCGTGGCGTTTGAGGAGCGCGACGCACTGCATCCGCCGCACGATGCGGAGCTTTGGGACGTGATAGTGAGCAATCCGCCGTATATTTGCGACAGGGAGAAGGACGGAATGGAGCGCAATGTGCTCGACCATGAGCCGCATCTGGCTCTGTTTGTGCCCGACAGCGACCCGCTGCTCTTCTACCGCGCCATCGCCAACTATGGACTGGAAGCCCTGAAAAGGGGCGGACGGCTGTGGTTTGAGGCCAATGCAGCCTATGCCGGCGACACTGCGGCGATGCTCCAAACGGCGGGCTACACTGACGCAGAGGTGCTGACAGACGGCTTCGGACGGCCGCGTTTCATTAAAGCCACAAGGATATGAAGGAGACAACCGAAAAGGAAGCGCTGACAAAGTTGGCCGCCCTGTGTTCACGGGGGGAGCACTGTTCCCACGAAATGCTGGTGAAGATGGAGCGGTGGGGGCTTGACAGCGAGGCGCAGGCACGGGTCATGGCACAGCTCACGGCCGGACGCTATGTCGATGACAGGCGTTTCGCCCGTGCGTTCGCACTCGACAAGGTGCGCTACGACCGCTGGGGGCGGCGCAAGATAGACCAGGCGTTGTGGGCAAAGCACATTGACGAGGCCGTCAGGCGCGATGTTCTCGATGCGATAGGCGGCGACGAATACGTCAAAGCCCTGCGCCCCCTGCTGCAAAACAAGAGCCGCAGCGTCAAGGGAAGCAGCGACTACGAGAAGAGGATGAAGCTGGTGCGCTTCGCACTTGGGCGCGGATTCGGCATGGATACTATACAACGCTGCCTCAACGGGGCGGACGACACGGACGAATGTGATGGATTTGTGGAGTAGATTGCTCGACCTGGTGTCGCCGCGCGCCTGTCTGGTGTGCGGAATGAGGCTTTCGGCATCCGAACAGGCATTGTGCGCAGCCTGCAACCGCCACCTTCCGCGCACAGGATTCGTGCTTTCACCCCGCGACAACGAGCTTGCGCGGGCGTTCTGGGGACAGGCCGAAGTGGAAAGGGCGGCATCTCTGCTCTACTACACGCCCAAGTCAGACCCTGCGCGCCTGATATACGCCCTCAAATACCTCTCAAAACCGAACACAGGCATCGTCCTCGGCCGCATAATGGCCACGGAGTTTGCCCCTTACGGATTCTTCGACGGCGTGGATGTGCTCCTTCCGGTGCCGCTGACGCGCCGCCGCAGATGGCAGAGGGGCTACAACCAGAGCGACTACATAGCCCAAGGCATAAGCGAAGTGACAGGATTGCCCGTGGATACAGGTTCGCTCAGGCGCACGAAGTTCACGGCCAGCCAGACGCATCTCGGATGGAGAGAGAAGAAGGACAATGTGGAAAACACGTTCAGGCTGTCGCCCGATGCCTCCCTTGCGGGCAAGCACGTGATGGTAGTGGACGACGTGATTACCTCGGGAGCCACAGTCCTGGCCTGTATCTCGGCCGTCGCCGGTCTGCCGGATGTCAGGTTCAGCGTGGTGTCGCTTGGCTTTACCAAGACCTAAGCCGGAAAATGCCGGGCAAAGGCCTGAATATGCGAACAGGCAACAGTGCGGTTGCACCCGGTTTTGCACCTGACTTGCAGCTGCAGGGTGGGGACTTGCGGAGGCTTTAAGCACTTTTAACCATAAGCCGCCGACCGTGTGGCAAAGATTTTCTAACTTTGCAAATCATGCAAAACAAGTAACATAACATATCATAATGGACACAATCAAGAAGGCTTTTGCCGCCAAACTGCTTGAAATAAACGCAATCAAGCTACAGCCGGAAGCACCTTTCACGTGGGCATCCGGCTGGAAATCGCCCTTTTACTGCGACAACCGCAAGACGTTATCCTACCCCGGACTGCGCAATTTCGTCAAACTTGAGATATGCCACACCATCGCCGAGCACTTCCCGGAGGTGGAGTCCATAGCAGGAGTGGCCACCGGAGCCATAGCACAGGGCGCACTCGTGGCCGAGGAGCTTTCGCTGCCGTTCGCCTACGTGCGCAGCAAGCCCAAGGACCACGGCATGGAGAACCTGATTGAGGGCGAGTTGAAGCCCGGAGCAAAGGTGGTGGTCATCGAAGACCTCATCTCTACGGGCGGCAGCAGCCTCAAAGCCGTCGAGGCACTGCGCAAGTACGGGTGCGAAGTGATTGGCATGGTGGCATCCTACACCTATGGTTTCCCCGTGGCGGAAAAGGCTTTCGCCGACGCAAAGGTGAAGCTCGTGACACTTACCGACTACGAACACGTGGTGGAACAGGCCGTTGCAACGGGCTATATCCGCCAGGAACACGTGGAAATGCTGCACGAATGGCGCAAGGACCCGGCCAACTGGAAAGGCTGACACCTTATTTATATTATAAGAAAGCCCCGGCCGGACACTCCGCCACGGGGCTTTGCACATAAAGACAAGAGCGAAGGCAATGAGCAAATTCGAGAGTAGCATAAGGCAAGTGCCCTACCGGCAGGAAGCAGTGTACGGTATGCTAAGCGACTTGGGCAACATAGAGCGCATAAGCGACCGCATACCGAAGGACAAACTGGACGGTTTCAGCTTCGACCGCGACTGCATAGCCATAAAGGCAGCACCCGTGGGCGAGATAAGGCTGCGCATAATAGAACGGGAAGAGCCGAAGTGCATCAAGTTCGAGACCGAACAGTCGCCCGTACCGTTCAAACTGTGGATACAGATTGTGGCGGTGGACGAAACAACGTGCAAGATAAAGGTTACGGTCAAGGCCGATTTGAACCCGTTTATCAAGGGCATGGTGTCGAAACCGCTGCAAGAGGCTCTGGAAAAGATTGCCGACACGCTGGAAATAATACGCTATGAGGACTGACAACGGTCCGTCGGGCACAGAAAACATAAACACTATCAGACCGTCAATGAAACTTTGGGAGAAAAACTACGGCATAAACGAGGAGATAGAGCGGTTCACCGTAGGCCGCGACAGGGAGCTTGACCTCTACTTGGCGCGCTACGATGTGCTCGGAAGCATGGCACATATCACCATGCTCCAGTCCATCGGACTGCTCGAAGCCGGCGAGTTGAAGGCACTGCTGGCCGAGTTGAAGAACATATATGCCGTGTGCGAGCGCGGCGAGTTCGTCATTGAGGAGGGCATAGAGGACGTTCATTCGCAGGTAGAGCTTATGCTTACGCGCAAATTGGGCGACATTGGCAAGAAGATACACAGCGGCCGCTCGCGCAACGACCAGGTTCTTGTCGATCTAAAACTGTTCACCCGACACGAGATAAAGGTGGCGGCCGACGGTGTGAAGGTTCTCTTTGACGAACTCATACAGAAGAGCGAGCAGTACAAGGACGTGCTCATGCCGGGCTATACCCACCTCCAGGTGGCCATGCCAAGCTCGTTCGGACTGTGGTTCGGGGCTTATGCCGAGAGCCTGGCCGACGACATGCTGTTCCTGCAGGCCGCCTACCGCATGACAAACCGCAACCCTCTCGGCTCTGCGGCGGGCTATGGCTCGTCGTTTCCGCTCGACCGTTCGATGACAACACGGCTGCTTGGCTTCGACAGCATGGACTATAACGTGGTGTATGCGCAGATGGGACGTGGCAAAATGGAGCGCAATGTGGCCTTTGCCTTGGCCTCCATTGCCGGAACAATGGCCAAGATGGCTTTCGACGCATGCCTGTTCAACAGTCAGAACTTCTCGTTTGTCAAGTTGCCGAAGGAGTGTACGACAGGCTCATCCATCATGCCGCACAAGAAGAACCCCGACGTTTTCGAGCTTATCCGCGCCAAATGCAACAAGCTGCAGGGCTTGCCGCAGCAGATAACCCTTATCATGAACAACCTGCCGGTGGGCTATTTCCGCGATTTGCAGATAATCAAGGAGGTGTTTCTGCCCGCTTTCGGCGAACTGGACGACTGCCTTCAGATGACCGCATACATCATTAACAAGATGGAAGTGAACGGGAACATACTCGACAACCCCATGTATGACCCTATTTTCTCGGTCGAAGAGGTGAACCGGCTGGCCGCTTCCGGCATGCCGTTCCGCGATGCGTACAAGAAAGTCGGGCTGGAAATTGAGGCCGGGACGTTCGTTCCCGACAAGAATATACACCACACCCACGAGGGAAGTATAGGCAATTTGCAGAACGACAAGATACAGCAGCTCATGGAAACCACGCTCTCGGAGTTTCATTTCGAGCGAGTGGAAGAGGCTGAAAAGGCGCTTTTGGCATGAGAAAGGTGCGTTTCTTGCCGCTGGTTCTGCTATCGGTGCTCCTCGGAGCGTGCACCGGTGAGGAGCAATACAGCACAAAGTATCCGTGCAGCTTCATCTTTTATACCGGATACCACCCCACAAGCATACTCAACGGCATCACTGCCAATGCTGGAACGTTCGTTATCGTGTCGGCAAAGCGTGTGAACGGACTGCACCACGTGTATGTCAGCCGCAACGACGGGGGCGCTGACGAGGACTGGAGCATGACCACGGAGATCGAGAACAACCGCCTTTCGTATGACAACCTCGGCGCCAACAACGCCTTGATTATCGGTTGCACCACCGCAATGGAGCCTAAGGCGTATGACGGACAGTGCAAGTATTGCCTTGAAAACCGGAGCGGGGTGAACCATCCGCTTGCTTGGGCCGACGGCGGGCGCACGGTTGGATGTGCCAAGTGTGGCCGCAAGTATGACCTGAACACCAACGGCGTATCGACAGACGGCTATCGGCTGGAGCAATATCGCGTGATGACAGGCACGGGATACGGCGGTGCCGAGGTGCTAAGGGTGTCAAACTGACCGGAAACCATAAGACAAGGACGTGGAAAAGGCTGCTTTTGCCTGTTCCGCGTCCTTGCTTTTTATTATCTCAACATCTGCTTTTTGTTGACCAAACCAGCTTCCCCCAATCTTAAACCTATCGTTTGGCCGCCGTAAACCTATCGTTTGGCTATCGCAAAGTGCCCGTTTGGCCACCGCAAACAGGGTATTTGCGTGCGGCAAACCTGTCGGTTGCGGGGTGCAGAGCTGTCAGTTGTCGCCGTATCCGCTGTAGTTCTGCTGGTCGTCAGGCAGGCTTTCGTCAGACTGCTGGCGCTTCTTGCCGTTCATATTGCCGAAGTTCCATGTCAAAACGAAGTTGACGTGGGGCTTTCTCCAGTTGCGTTGGTGGCGCGTAAAGTCGTCGCTGCTGGTGTAGGTGTCATGCTTGCGGCTGTTGAACACGTCGCGGCAGTTGACTGCCAAGGCCAGTGCCTTGTTGAAAAACGTCTTGCGAAGACCCAAATCGAGGCTCGCATTGGCCTTGCGGTAGCCCTGTGTCACCACGCTGCGCGAGCGGTAGTTGCCCGTGGCCTGTAGGGATATGCCGTAAGGAAGCGCCACACTGGCCAGCATACGCGCGTCCCACGAGAAGTTTTCGTCCGATGCGCCGGTCACCACCTGGTCGTTTATGGCATAGCTGAAGCCGTCCAGCCTGTAGTAGTAGGCGTTGACGGTGGTGGTAAGGTCGAGTATGCGGAACAGCTTGTCCTTGAGTATCAGCTCCACACCCGCGCTCTGGCTCTTCGCCACGTTCTTGTTTGTGGAGTAGATAGTGTCGTTCACGTTGTAGCTGATGCGCTGTATCACGTCGGTAGTCGGGCGGTAATATGCCCCGAGAGACAGCGTATGCTCCGGCCAGGTCTTCAGGAAATTGAGCGAAAACGAGTTGGTGTATTCCGGCGTAAGCTCCGGATTGCCGAACGAAACGAGCGATGCGTCGCGCGTATCCCGGAAACTGTTGAGCTGTCCGCCCCACGGCCGGCGCAGCCGTCTGGTGTAGTTGAGCTGCAGCTGTGCCGTGCTTGTGAGTTCGTAGTTGAGGAACAGGCTGGGGAAAAGCTGGAAGAAATCCTTCTTGAACGCCGGGTCCCGCTCTGCCAGACCGCGCTCCTGCCAGTAGTCACGGCTCTCCGTGTCCACTCGCCAGTACTCTCCGCGCAGTCCGGCCATAGCCCCGAACCTGCCGAACTTGGCGTTTGCCGTGGCATACAGGGCGTGTGTGCCCATCTCATAGATGAACCTGTTGTAGTATTTCTCGTCCTCCACGCTGTTCGTACCGTACCAGTCGTTCTCGTCTATCCACGACTCCTGCGGCGTGTTCTCCCTTGAGAAGCGTCCGTTGTAGCCCGCCTCTATCTTCAGCCTGTCGCTTATCTGGTTCTCGTAGTCCAGTCTGGCCTCCACGGAGCGGTTGTTTATATACATCGGACGGTACTGGTAGGAGTATTCGGTGGGCAGGCTTCCGTCCGTCCACAGCGTACTGTCGCGGTAGTAGTTGTCGTTGTCGCTCTTCCAGGTGTTGTACTCGATGTTGAAGTCCAGCTTGTTCTTCTCGCCGAACTTGTGGGTATAGCCCAGCTCAACGTGGTACATGTTGGACTTGTCCTTGCTGTCCGTGCTGCGGAACATCATGCGCGAGTCTGCTGCCGCGCCCACTGTGCCGTAGTGGTAGGGCGTTAGCGACGTGTTGTCACGGCTTCCCGCCATGGTCATCCCCGACAGTGACAGGTCGTCGTTGCCCGTCATGTGCCACGTGAGTCCTGCCCTTGCAAACAGGTTGCCGCCCTTGTTGTCGTTCTCGCGGTAGTAGTTCTGGTACGTATTGCTGCTTGTGTAGGTCTGTTCGCTCGATGCGCCGCCCTTGTGCCGGCGTGTTCTGTAGCCGATGTTGGCGAATGCGTCTATTTTTCCGCTCGAATAGTTCATGTTAGCCCCCGTCTGCCAGCCTCCGTTAGTGTTCATTCCGGCGCGCAGAGAGCCGTAGTAGCCGGCCTTGCGGTCGCGCTTCAGTATGATATTGATTATCCCGGCGCTTCCCTCCGGGCTGTATTTTGCGCTTGGATTGTCTATTACCTCTATGCGTTCGATGCTTTCCGCCGGTATCTGTTGCAGTATTTCGCCCCGGTTGTCGCTGGTCAGGCCGCTGGCTTTGCCGTTTATCCACACCTCAACGCTGGTGTTTCCGCGCAGCGACACCTCGCCTTCGGTCGATACTTCCACCGAGGGAATGCTCTCAAGCAGGTCACTTGCCGATCCTCCGGCGGCCGCTATCATCTGGTCGGCGGTGAATGTCTTGCGGTCAACCTCCAGCTTCATCTGCGACCGTTGGCCGGTTACCTGCACCTCTTTCAGCGCATGGCTGTCTTCAGACAGGTAGATTACGGGGAAGGAGGCGTGCCTTTTGGATGACGACAGGGCAAACTCACGCTTGTAGTTCTTGTATCCCACAAACGAAACGGTCAGTGTGTAGTTGCCGTAGGGCAGTCCGCTCACACTGAACGAGCCGTTGGCGTCGGTTATCGCGCCCTTCAGCATCTTTCCCGTGGCGGTCTGCGCCACTTTAACGTTGACAAACTGCAGGGCTTCGTTGGTTTGTTTGTCTATAACCTTGCCCTTTACTGTGCCTTGCGCCATGCCCGAAAGGGTGGCAAGGCAGAGGATAATGAGTAGGAATGTTCGGTTCATATACTGCGTATGACGTGTTTTCATGGCAAAGGTTTACCGGCTTCCCGGATTTGTAGTATTAAAAAATGTAAGAAACTGTTGCGGTTGTGTCCGTCCCGGAGCCGTTTGCGCTCAGCGGGCGGCCTTTTCGCGCTTCCACTCCTCATACTCTTTCAGCAGCGCGAGGCCGTGACGGTTGTACCAGCTGTAGCCGTTGCGCCGCTCATAGCCTATCTCCGAGAGGTCGTACCTGACCACTCCGTCGCGGTCACACACAAAGGGACGGTTGCTGTCCAGCGTGTAGAAGCGTCCCCACAGCGGCTCGCACGGTTCGCCGGCGGTGCAGTCCGCCATGCGGAGGTCGGGCTTTCCGTCGGCGTTGGTGAAGCGTTCCAGCTTCTTGCCCTCTATCTTGCTTGTGCGGAACCACTCCACTGCGGCCTCAATGCTGCGCCTTACTTCCGGCGAAGGGTCGGGCAGCGACATGAGGAAGCGCACTATGCCTATGCTCTCACCGCCGCTTAGCGAGGGCAACTCGTAGGCTCTGGCCTTGGCCGGAAGCAGGGTCTGCTCGTCGTGCTGGGCGCACCACACCGTCAGTCTGCCGTTCTGCCTCACCTGAGTCTTCAATATGCAGTCCACGCCCCGGCTCACTGCCTCCCGTGCCTTGGCTCTTGTGCTGTCGGGAACGAAGGCGTAAGGCTCCTCGCCCCGTGCCGTTTTGTCCAGCATCCGGAGCACATTCACCATCGCATCGTCGTTGTAAGTGATGTGAATGTAGTAGCCTTTTGGCCGTGGCCAGAACTGCGGCCACCCTCCGTTGGCGTATTGCGAGCGGAAAAGGTAGCCCATTCCGGCGTTGAAACCGTCGAGATAGCGGCTGTCACGGGTGGCGTTGTAGAGCTGCGCAAGAAACCTTAGCTCCGTCGTGGTTGCCCCGTTGTCTATTGTACTCTCGTTTTCGTTGCCCTTTTCCGCCTCCACCGCGAGCCGTTCCTTGGCGGTCAGCGGGTTCTGCATCTGCACATTCTTGGGCCATCCGCCCGTGTTGTGCTGGTAGAGCAGCACGTTGTCGCCCACCCGCCGGGCTTCCTGCGTGGTGAAGAAGCTGTCCGGGTAGCGGGCAGCCGCCTTTACCCACTTTACATTCGGCTCCGTTGCCGCCTCTGGAGCGCCGCTCTGCGCCCGTATAGAGTCTGTTGCCAGCAGCGCAAGTGCCGCTATGGCCAATGTTTTCCTCATGGTTGTGCCTGTTGTCGGTCGTCGTTGCGTGTGCAAAATTAGGGCTTTTTGCGGTCAGACTGCCCTTTCCGACATATAAAAAAGCTGAATTGTCCTCTCTTTTCCGGGCATTTCGGCTGTTGGTACGGGCTGTTTCCGGGGCTGTCAGGAAGCCCTGTATATCGCAGGTCCACGTTTGGCGGTGAAAAACGGCCTGTTTTCGACCCTCAAACCGCCCGCTTACGGGTCGTAAACCGCCTGTTTCCGACGCCAAACCTGCCGGGTTATTGGCGCAGTGCAGGAATATGTCTGCATTTTTTAACCCCGTTTAAGCGAAAAAGGCTACCTTTGCATAAAGTAGAGGCGTGCATCATCGGGCGGCAAGCCCGGCGTTCCGCACCGCCAACGGTTGAAAACGGACAAAAGAAACAACGATTATGATACAGTCAATGACGGGTTACGGCAAGTCGGTCGTAAACTACAAGGGTAAGAAAATCACGGTTGAGGTGAAGTCACTCAACAGCAAAAGTCTCGATTTGACGGCACGTGTGGCTCCCGCATACCGCGAAAAGGAGATGGAAATGCGGCAGATGCTGGCCAAAACCCTCGAAAGGGGCAAGGTGGACTTCGGCATCTGGGTGGAAAAGACGGCCGATGCCGACGCGACACCCATAAACATGAGCCTCGTGGAGAACTACTACAGGCAGATAAAAAACATCGCTTCCGGACTCGGACTGGCCGAGCCGCAGGACTGGTTCGCCACACTTTTGCGCCTCCCGGACGTGATGGTCAAGCCGGAACACGAGGATCTCGACGACGAAGAGTGGCAGGTTGTGCGCAAGGCAGTGGCCGACGCCGTGGAGAAACTGGTGGAGTTCCGCAAGCAGGAGGGCGCGGCCCTGCAAAGGAAGTTTGCCGAAAAGATAGACAATATCGAGCGGCTGCTGGCGCAGATAGAGCCTTTCGAGAAGCAGAGGGTGGAGAAGATACGCAGCAGGATAGTGGACGGACTCGCAAACATACCCGAAGTGGAGTACGACAAGAACCGTCTGGAGCAGGAACTCATATACTATATAGAGAAACTGGACATAAGCGAGGAGAAGCAACGCCTTGCCAATCACCTCAAATACTTCCGGGAAACGATGGAAGAAGGCCACGGCCAGGGCAAGAAACTCGGCTTCATAGCCCAGGAAATGGGACGGGAAATCAACACTACAGGGTCGAAAAGCAACCTGGCAGAGATGCAGAACCTTGTGGTAAAGATGAAGGATGAACTGGAACAGATAAAGGAACAGGTGCTCAACGCACTCTGATACGCACACGGAAAAGGGCATCAAGGACATGGAAGGCAAGCTGATAATATTCTCCGCACCCAGCGGAACGGGCAAAAGCACCATCATTGGCCGGCTTATGGAGCACCGTGAGCTGCGACTGGCGTTCTCCATATCGTGCACAAGCCGCCCCCCGCGCGGCACAGAGCGCGACGGTGTGGAGTATTTCTTCGTCAGTCCCGACGAGTTTCGCGCCAAGATAGAGGCCGGAGAGTTTCTGGAATACGAGGAAGTGTATAAGGACAGATACTACGGAACGCTGCGTTCGCAGGTTGACAAGCAGCTGGCCGAGGGTCAGAACGTGGTGCTCGACATCGACGTGAACGGCGGCTGCCGCGTAAAGGAGGCCTATGCAGGCCGGGCGTTGAGCGTGTTCATACAGCCCCCGTCGGTCGCCGAGCTGCGCCGGAGGCTTGAGAGCCGGGGCACAGACGCGCCGGAAGTGATAGAGCAACGGCTCGCCCGTGCCGAGTTTGAGCTGGGCATAGCCCCGAAATTCGACCGTATCGTGGTCAACGACAACCTCGACACGGCTGTGGACAAGGCACTACGTATAGTAAAGGACTTCATTGAGGCCTGACAAACCGCCGACACCGCCGCCAAATGCTGCACACAGGACTGTTCGGAGGGTCGTTCAACCCCATACACAACGGCCACATAGCCATAGCCCGGCGGCTGATTGACTGCGCAGGGCTTGACGAAGTGTGGTTTATGGTGTCGCCCCAGAACCCGCTGAAGCGGCAGTGCGACCTGCTGGACGACGGGCTGCGGCTCAAACTGGTGCGGCTTGCGCTCGAAGGGGAGCCGCGTCTGAAAGCGTGCGGCTACGAGTTCCGGCTGCCACGCCCCTCCTATACATGGAACACCCTGCAACATTTGTCAGCCGACTACCCCGACCGCGACTTCACCCTGCTCATTGGCGGTGACAATGCCGAACATTTCGGCCTCTGGCGCAATGCGGACGAGATAGCCGACCGTTACCGTATCGTGGTCTATCCGCGCCCCAACGCCATGCTCGACGCCGCACATCTGCCCCCCAACGCCATACTTGCCGACACGCCGATGACGGACATAAGCAGCACAGAGGTGCGCCGGAGGGTGCGCCGGGGCGAGCCTATCGACGACTTAGTGCCGCCAAGGGTGGCGCAGGCCATAGCCCGGCAGGGACTGTACCTGCACTAATGACTCCGCAAACGGCCTGTCCCTGAATTGCAAACAGCCGGTTTGTGACCCCCCATTGTGAATTAACCCTAAATATGCGGCCGCTTTTATGCGGCAAGAAGGAAATATGCCTACATTTGCCACCGCTATGAAACTTCTGTTCCTGTCACTTGCGCTCGCCGCCATGCCGCTTGCCGTCCACAGCCAGACCGTTCCGGGGTCGAAACAGCATCCCGAAGACCGGCCGGTAGATATGGACGACCCGACTTTCGTGCCCACTGTCAAGGTGGGAAAGGTGCTCGACAACGGCGACAGCATACAGTATATGGAGATGAACAACGTGTATGTCTATCCCCAACTGGCCTTTTCCAGCGAGCGGCAGGCCGCCGCATACATGCGACTGGTGAGGAACGTGAAGAAAGTGCTGCCCATTGCGAAGGAAGCAAACCGCATTTTGCAGGAGACATACGAGTACCTGGAGACGCTGCCCGACAAGAAAGCGAAGGACAACCACATGAAAATAGTGGAGAAAGGCATCTACCAGGAGTACAAACCACGTATGAAAAAGCTCACATACTCGCAGGGCAAGCTGCTGATAAAGCTGATTTACCGGGAGTGCAACTCCTCTTCCTACGACATCATCAAGGCCTTTCTCGGCCCGTTCAAGGCCGGTTTCTACCAGGCATTCTCCTCACTTTTCGGCGCCAGTCTGCGCAAAGACTATGACGCGGAGGGCACTGACCGCCTCACAGAGCGTGTGGTATTGATGGTGGAAGCAGGGCAGTTATAGGAAAAGGCACGCAACACTTTTCCGCAGTCCCGCACCATTCGTGGGCGGATTTCGGCAAAAGCCTACTGCATAACCCAAGCACAGGACACTTAAAGCTTACGCTTTTTTGGTACGTCGGGGCAGACGAAGTGCGCCAGGGCAAACTTGGCAGCCCCGTACCATCCGTTCACATGACAGCAAACATTCTGTCCTAACCATCGCTTGCAAACATTTCATCCCCTTTTCCTTTGCCCGTTCAGAAAAATACCATATCTTTGCCGTTGGACAGGTTGGCGGATTGTGCCGCAAGCGCATGAAGCCGCATCGACCAAGCCCCGGTCCGCGCCGGGCCTTTTGTGGGTTTTCAAGCCAGCAATGAGGAGGTCAGGGCGGGTAACGGGGCACGACATGAAGGAGGCGTTTGCCTGACGCTCCGTCTGAGACGGTCTGTAATC
>CAVAPI010000051.1:0-17159 GCA_963590445.1 Lachnospiraceae bacterium
TGCCTACGTTTGCCTCAATCTTCTTGGACTTCTTGTCGCTGAGAGAGTAGAAGTTGACGAACGAATAGCCGTCATACCGGCACAGTCCGTAGGCCGCTCCCATCCACACAAAGCCGTATTTGTCCTGAACAATGTCATAGACGGTGTTGCCCGACAGGCCGTCGGCTGACGAAATGCGCTTGCCCATGAGTGCCATGCGGTCTATATCGGCGGCCGGAACGGCGAGGGCAGACATTATATATATGGCGGTCAGCAGGATGGTTCTTTTCATATTCGCATCGGAACTGGTTGGTTTTTCAGAGTCAATGCGCACGGGCGGCAACGGCAACATTCCCTGCTTTCCGGCTCAAGGCATTGACAGATGCAAAGATACGGAAAATTTGCCGTATCCGTACAGCCTCTCTGCGCTTTCTTGACGGTGAGCTTACAGCAAGCGAGCCGCCCGTTTGCGGTTGGCAAGCGGACGGCTCGAATTGTAAAGTCTGGTTGTCTTGGATATGTTGTGCGGCCTATTTGAGGAACTCTACCACCGACTTGTCGGGGCCAAGGTAGAACCCGGTCTCAGGAGGCTGGTTGTATCCGACGTTTTCTGCGGCCACACTCAGTCGGTAAGGTATGTCCTGCATGAGACAGTTGATGCGGTAGTCGGTCGGAACAGGGCTTACGTACAGGCGCAACTCCGAGCTGTCACTGGTGCGGACGAGCACTTCCTCGCGCCAGTCGCCAAGGATGTCGGCGCTAAGGCAGGGGTTTGACTTCGTCCCGTTGTTGAATTGGCAGCCGTCAAAGCGGCAGACGGTGTTGGTAGTGCCCGTTTTCCAGTCGTATTTCGACACGCTTTCGTGGTCGAGAAGCTCCCGCAGCAGGTCGCCGTCCCACCAGATGCCGAAGTTGGTGGGCATCCTCCGTCCGCCAAGGTATAGGGCTGTGTCGTCTTCGCCGCCGGTTTTGCTGCCGTCAGAGGCCGCCTTGGCCTGCCCTTTGGGCTTTACGGCGTTGCCTTTCAGGTCACGTATGCCCCGGCTATCGGAACTCCACATCTCCACACCGGGGCTTTCCGGGTCGATGTCTGCCGCCATGGCGCGCCCCACGTCGGTGTTGCTCTTTATCTGGAACAGCACTTTGCCTGTGGCGGCATCACGGTAAGAACTGCCGTCGCGCCGGTTTTCGTGGCACGCCCACACCTGTAGCTTGTCGGTAGTGGGGTCGAAGGCGGTCAGATGCATGGCGTCTCCGTGCCCCATGCCGGTGTTGTAGAGTCCGCTGCCGTCGTTGTCAACGGCCATGGAACCGTAGATTATCTCGTCGCAACCGTCGCCATCCACATCGGCAATGCGCAGGTTGTGGTTGCCTTGCCCCGCATAGGAGCGCCATTCCGGCTCGTCGGTGTCGAAAGTCCAGCGGTTTTTCAGCTTTTTCCCGTCCCAATCCCATGCGGCAATGACCGTCCGGGTGTAGTAACCGCGGCAGAAGAACGCACTGGCACGCCTTCCGTCGAAGTAGCCCACGCCGGCCAGGTAGCGCTCGGAGCGGTTTCCGTTGTCGTCACCCCACGCCCTGGTGTCGCCACGCTCCGGGATATAGCCGGCAGTGTCAAGGGCGCGCCCCGTAAGTCCGTCGAACACGGTGATATACTCCGGCCCTGACAGTATGCGCCCGGTGTATCTGTCGTCAGAATCCTGCCCCTGACGTGGCATACGGCGTGGAGGCCGCTGCCCTCTGTCGGGTCTTCGTCCCTCGCGCATGGCCTTTTCAAACTCCTTGCGCCGCTGCTGCTCCTCCTTGCGGGCTTGGTCTATGCTGTCTTTGTGGGTCTCATACCACTCTTGAGCCTTTGTCGCTCCCTCGCGCCAGTCGGCTTTGGCGTCGCCAATCATGCGTCCTGTGCCATCAACCGTGCCGTCAGCGGTCTTTACCATCAGCTCCGCGCGACCGTCGCCGTCGAAGTCATAGACGATGAACGGCACGTAGTGGGCGCCGCTGCGTATGTTCCGGCCAAGGTCAATGCGCCACAGGAAAGTGCCGTCCAGGCGGTAGCAGTCTATAAGTGTGCTCCCGGTGAAGCCGGGGTGGGCGTTGTCGCGTGCGTTGGACGGGTCCCACTTGAGGAAAATCTCGTATTGGCCGTCGCCGTCCACATCGCCTACGCTTGCGTCGTTGGCCGAATAGGTGTAGGGAGTGCCGTCGGGGGTGATGCCGCCGGCAGGTTTGCGGAGCGCAATGGGCAGGTAGCCGCACGGTGCACCGGCCTTCAGGGTGAATTTCCCGTCGGTTTCGCCGCCCTTTACCTCATATACGGCCTCGCCGGAAACGGGGTTGTTGTCCACGAAGAACGTTCCGCCTGTGGTGAGGGGCGTGCCGGTGAGCTTCTGCCCGTTGCGATATACGTCGAAAGGCTGGCCTTTCTTGTCGGAAAGCAGCGTGCGCCAGCTCACAACCACACTGCCGTTGTCTTGCCGCAAGGCCACTACGCCCCGGTCAAGCCGCTCGTGCTGGAGACGGGTCATGTCGTAGCGGGGCTGCGCCCACAGGGTTGCGCACGCCATGAGGGCGGTCAGAGTAAGTAAAAGGTTTCTCATAATTGTTTTAGTAAGGGTCGTTGTTTGTCATTTATGACGCAGACGGAGGGCAAAGGTTTAATCGGAACCGCACTTAAACGGCAGGTTTTTCGGAGGAAGAACCGGGGCTTTGGAACCGGGAAGGGGCTGCTTTGCAAGCGTCTGGGGCTGAACGGATTGGGAAACCCGGCCGTTTACGGTGCGTAAACGGCCGGGTCAGGATGTGTAAATGGCCGGGTTGCGCACCGTAAACCGCCGGGTTTTGGGCGCAAGTGGCCTGGTCGTGAAACGTGTCAGGTTACTTTATCAGATATTTCTGCCCGTTATAGATGAACAAGCCCTTGCCGGGAGTGCTCACGGCAAGCCCGTCTAAGGTGTACCACTGGCCATTGTCGGCGGTCTGTTTCTTCACTTTCTTGACGGAAGTGGAGGTGTTTGTGCCGGCTTTTACCACGGTGGTGCTGCCAGCCGTGGCCTGTGGCAGCCGCAGATAGGCTGTTCCGGCGGCCAAAGTGGCGGCGGCGGTCAGCTTGTGGAAGTCAACCGAGCCGTTTTCCGGCTTGAGTGTGAAGTTTGTATAGGCCGTTCCGTCAACGTCTTCGGTCGGGTTGACTGTCGTTTCGGCGGTTGCGGCCACCAGCAGGTTGCCGGGATAGGTCTTGGAGGTGGTCACTTCCTTTGCGCCGACGAGGCTTTCCTCACCGATAATGATTACTCCGGTGTTGGCAGGTATGGTGTCTGTCTGCTCCAGCACCACGGCTTCGTTCTGCTTGTCGTAGCCTGTGGCCACGTAAGCCTTGATCATGTCGGCGTGGGACTTCACTTCGCAGGCCTTGGAACTGCTGAATGTCACCTTCTGGTCGGCTCCCACGAGTATCTGGACGTAGGGCGACATCACCTCAATGCTATACACGTAGATGGCACCGCCGTTGGAATGGAACACGAGGTCAACGGGTTCGGTGAGCGACTCCTTTACTTTCCACGTGTTGGTCACCTTGTCGGTGGACTTCACGCCGCCGCTCACGAGTTCCAACAGGTCGCCGCTGTCGGTGGTAAGGCCGCGTTCGCTCTTGGCAGAGGCAGTGACTATGGTGACAGTCTGGCCGGGGCTGACCTTCGGAACGGTGAGATAGAGGTTGTCACCGTAGAAGCAGAGGTTCTTGCCGGGGTTGATGATGATGCGGTTGCCCGACCCGCACTTGAAATACAGCCCCTTGGTTTCCGGGAAAATGTAGCCTCCGCTGGTGGCAAGCTCCTGATTGGCGGACATGGCCTGCGAGTAGCGGTAGCCAAGCGACTGGAACACGGGCCAGCGGCTGTCGCCTTTCAGCGAGTCAACCGACGCTTCGCTCCACGCACCCGTGAAGTTCCACGACCGTTCGGCATCCACTTTCAGGGTGTCACTCGCACTCGGGATGTGCGGTTTCACAACGTCCAGCGGTTGTCCGTCAACGAGTTTCAGTTCGACAAGCTGGTTGTACATCATCTTGCCAAGGTACTCTGTCCATGCCGAATCGAAGTGCAGCGCATCGGAACGCAGCCCTGCGTCGCTCATGTCTATGCAATACACGTTGGGCAACTCGGCCGCTACCTGCTTCTGGGCTTTCTCCACAGTGCTGTTGTACTGCTTGCTGGAGCGTGAAACCGTGCCGAAGATGAAGGGCAGAGTCTTGTCTTTCTCCTTGCCGGTCACCGAATAAATGGCATTGCGCATATAGTTTATCATGTCCAGGAAGTTCTTGTAGTAGTGGCCGCTCTGCGCTCTGTCACTCTCACCCTGGTGCCACATGATTGCCTTAACGTCATATCCGCCGTCTATCTTGCCCAATGTGACGTTTACACAGTCGGCAAAACCCTCCGTAAGCGACTTGGTAAGCGACTTGCCCGTGTTGATGTCGCCCCGGTAGGCGTTGTTTGCCGCAATCCAAACGGAGTCGGCGCACCATACAGGCAGGTGGCTGTAGGTGGCGGCGGTGTCGATGGCGGTGCCTCCGTAGGCGCATTTGATGGCATAGAAGTCGGAGCTGGTGGCCTGGTCGATGAAGTAGTTGGTCACATCGCAAAAGGCGAAGCGCCCCGAACGGTCTTCAAACGTGCGGGTGCCGAACGTTCCGTCGCTCGAACTGGTCACGTTCTTGAAGTGCAGGTGCTTGTATCCGTCAAACATATAGGACGGCAGCTTGCTGACATACTCCCTTCCGTCGGCGTTTGACTGCCCTGCGGTGATGTAAACAGGGGCTTGTGCCAGGGCATTGATGCCCGTGAACAGCATTGAAACCAATGCTGCCTTGAGTCTGTAGTGTTTCATATTGATATGCTTAGTAGTTTTGTTGAAATGTCCGGCAGCCTTTATCGATATGCTTTGTGGCTCATACCGATATGTTTGGCAGTTGCCTGAAAATGAAGAATCGGAGTTGTCCTGACCGCCTTTGGGGCATCCGGCAGTTCCTGTCTGTTGCCGTAGGTCTGGACAACTCCGCTTCTTGTAGTCTGTAGCCGTTAGGGTTATCTCTTCACAACCTTGTGTCCGTTGACCACATAGACACCGCTGGCGAGTCCGTCGAGGGCTTTTCCGTAAGCCACATTGTCTCGCAGGAGCTTGCCGTCGGTGGAGTAAACGTCCACGAGTGTGCCGTCGGTTATGACGGAGTCGATGCCTGTTACCTCGTCAACGATAAGCAGACCTTCGGAAAGCAGGCGGGAATCGTCCCATCTTAGGGTCGTATATCTCGGCGCAACGGTCTTGATGATGTAGCTGCCGCTTTGGGTTCCGGTGCCGGTGAAGACGGTTATCTTCTCGCCGAGGGTCAGTTCGCGGTTCTGGTCCACGTCAATCAGGATGGTGTCGTTGGCGTGTGTAGTTGTCCCGCTGAACTTGAACTTGTCGTTGGAGGCTGTTCCGTTGGCGTTGATGCCAATCTTTATCACCATTGTGCTGCCTTCCTGCATGGTAACGTTGCCAGTTGCCTTGAGAGTACCGTAGGCCGTGGTGCCGGCAGCGATTGTTCCGCCCTTCTTGACCGTTACGACAGGAGCGCAGCCGTTGCCCCTAAGCGTTCCTCCTGCGTTCACTGTCACTGTGCCGGTGGTGAATGCAGACGGGTTAGTGGTTATCGGGTTGTTGTTAAGTATAAGCGTTCCTTCGTTCACCTCAACGCTTGAGGTGCTGCCGTTGGTGCTTAGAGTCCATGAGCCTGTTCCGTACTTCTTCACAGTCTTGGCCTTGAGCAATCCTTTGTAGGTGGCATCGGTGTTGCTGTAGCCCACTTCGTAGGAATCGGCGGCGTTTCCGAGGGTGCAGTCGTCGGCAGTTGAGCTTACCGAACCTATCTTTGTTGTAACGGCTTCCTGGTCTCCGGCGCCCGATTTGTGGTGTGCCATATAGCTGGCAGAGGCCATTACGACGTTTGTCTTGGACATATCCTTCACGCCGCTCATCAGTCTGAAGTTGCCGCCCTGTACATTCAGCGTTCCCGAAAAGGCGGAAAAGTCGGAACCGATGTCGCTTCTCACACCGTCAGACACGATGGTGAGCGTGCCGTTGCCCATGAAACTGCCGTTTATCTTGCAGCGATAGGAACTCTTGACCGTAGCATTGCCACCCTCCGGCACCGTTGTCTTGTAGGTGTATTCGGGAATTGTGCTCATGTTGTTGTTGGCTATCATCTCTATCTCGCCGCCTTCAAACAGCAGAGGCGAACTGTTCTTGCCGAAAGTTGACTGCCAGTTGCCCTGCGCCACCTTGCCTTGGCGCAATATCAGGCCGCTGAACGTGTTTGTGCCGGCATAGTTGAAGTTCAACTGTCCTGCACCTGTCTTCACAAGGTAGCCGTCGCCCGTCACTATCCCCTTGAGTGACACAGACCCCTTGGCGTTTGCCACATTGATGGTGGCCGTGTCACTTACCGTGAGTATGCGGTCGGTTGCCATGTTGTAGGCATCTACCTTCAGCGTACCGCCGCCGTTTATCTGCAGGTTGCCCTCTTTGGCGGTGGCAGCGCCCAATGCGCTCTTCACACCGCCGTCGGTAAGGTTGGTAACGGTAAGCGTTCCGCCGTTTATCACGGTCGCTCCTGTGTAGTTACTGTTGGCCAGATCCATCTTCACCTCACCCTTGCCGTTCTTGGTGATGCCTCCTTCGCCGCTAATGCCGCCTTCACCAGAGAATGTGTAGGTGCCATTGTCGAAGTCGAACGTAACGCCCTTGGTTATAACGAGGTCGTTTACGGTGATGTTGCGGTTGCCCGACTGGTCGTCAAACACCACCTTGTCGTCAGTTGCGAACGGGGTTTCGGAGCCTCCGGCGTTGAAATTGTCGCTCTTATAGTCCCAGATGTTGTTGTCGTTGCCCGTCCAAACCACATTTTCCTGCGGTGCTCGCATGGCGTTTATGTCGAGTATGAGTTGTTTGCCGTCCACTCTGAAGTCGTAGTTGATACCGTTAAGGCCGCGACCCTTCAGGTTTTCCGCATTAACCGTAAGGTTCCCGGTACATTCGGCAATGACATAGCTGCCCTCGGCAATCTTGTTTCCGTCGGCAGAGTTTACGGTTATGGTGTTGATACCGTTGATTGTCAGGTCGCCGTTGACCGATATTTTGCCCGAATTGCCCTCTTGCGCATATACTACTATATATGTGTTGCCGGGAACGGTCAGGCTCTTGTTGAATGTCATCGTGCCGAATTTGTTGTCGGAATTGCCCGGCATGAGGCGGCAACCCTCGTAGTTGAGTGCGCCCTCGAAGCTGATTGTGCCGTTAAGTGTGGCCACTCCGGCCAGCGAACCCTTTGCCCTCAGCTCTACAGGGCCGGCGATTGTGCCGTTAACGCAAAGCGTTCCCTCGCTTATCACGGTGCGTCCGGTGTAGTTCAGGCTGTTGTTGAATGTGGCAGTACCGAGCATTGACTTGCAAAGCTCCATGTTGCCGTCGAGCGAACCGCTGCCTCCGAAGGTGTAGTCGTGGCCTTTGGGAGCCATAAGGTAAACGTTGCCGGGCTTCAGTGAACCGTTGATGCTTATGGTTGAGGTGTTGTCGCCGCTGATGTCAAACACAACGCTCTTGCCGTCGGCGTAGTTCTGTGCGTAAGTCTGGTCGAACGAGGTGAAGCCGCTGCCCGCTGTGCTCCATGAAGAACCGCTCTTCCACCGCAGGTCAGTCACCATTACCGGCGGAACCGGCGGGTAAGGCATCTCTTCGCCAAGGTAGAAGCTGGTGCAGGGAGCCTGATAGTAGCCGCGGGTTGTGCAGTCGAGGCGGTAATGCGGGTCTTCCTGCAAGGTATAAAAGCTGTAGTCGGAGGCGATATCGGTGGAGTAGCCCACGATACCTGTACTGGTGGTTTCCGTTTGCTTCATCAGTATTATCTCCTCACGCCAGTCTCCGGTTATGTCACCCATGAATGCGGGACGCACAGCCCAGCCGGCATGTACAGCCCAACCGCTCTGTTTTGATATTTCAAGGAGTCGGTTGCCGTTGTAGGTCATCATCATCACGTTGCTGTTGTAGCCGCTTCCGCCCGGTGTGGCTATCAGTTCGCGCTGCAGGTTGCCGTCCCACCATGATGCTTCCATCGGATAGGTGGTTGAACCCTCCTTTATCACATTGCCCTTGCAGTCATACAGGTTCTCCAAGAGGGAGAATATCTCGTATCCCTTGTGCTCCGGGTCAACGTCCATGCAACGTCCACGACCAACGTCAAATACATTTGGCAGATACCACTCCTTGATATGTTCGCCTGTGGCGGCGTCGTAGAGCACCTGACCGAGCAGGTTTGACTGCTGAATGGCATAAACCTCCATGCCGGGACGGTCGGGATCGATGTCGCTGACGTCGTATCTGTCGCCATGACCGATGCCCGCACTGAACACCATGCCCTTAACCGGGTTCACTCCGTAGCCGCCCTGCAGCATCTCGTCGATGCCGTCGCCGTCGGTATCTGCCACACGAAGCTGGTGGAACTCGGCCGGCCACGGTGTCTTGTCGTTGCGGCTCCATGTGTAACTGTGGTGCCAGTTGCCGGGTTTGCCGCCGTTCCAGTCGTAAGACCAAACGAACACGTAGTTGTGGTGAGCCTTGTCGGAGGCTCTGCGGTCGAGACACTCCATGGCAAGCGACGGGTGGATGCCGTCAAAATAGCAGATGGCGAAGTGGCCTCCCATGAAGGCATATTCCGTACCGTCACCATCGTTCATGTAGTCGGTGCGGTTGTCGCGGCTGTATGAGTCAACTCCGTCGTGTACCTCGTCGTATTTCAGTTCGGAGCACTCTATCTCGGCTCCCGTCTTTGCGTCAACTACGGAAATATAGAACGGGGGATTGCGCTTTGTCTGCTTGGTATAGTCTTCTATACCGTCGCCGTCGGTGTCGGCAACCGCGCTCCCGTTGGCGTATTTGCCCCACGTGTTGTTGTCGGCATCCCAGAAACGGGTCATGTCTGTACTCTTTATTATCACCTCGCACTTGCCGTCGCAGTTTATGTCGTAGGCTATCACCATGTCGTTCTGCCCTCCGTCGATGATAACGTTGGGGCCCATGTCTATTGTCCACAGGCATTTGCCATCGAATGTGTAGGCCTGCAGCTTGTGGGTGGTCGTTGTGCATCCGGGATCGGCACTGCTTCCGCCGCAATACAGGCGGTCAACGAGCAGCGCATCGTACTCTCCGTTGCCGTCAAGGTCCATCGGCCATGCGTATTTCACCTTGTAATTGTTGGGATTGAGCAGGGTTGTCTCGAAGTTGATGTCGAGAAACACGTCCTTCCACGCCTGTTTCTTGAACAGGAACGGGTTGCTCTTGTCGCTCTCCACGCCTTTATAGACCGTTGTCACGGCCAGTTCCGTGTTATATGGCACCAGTGAGCGTGTCGTCTGGTAGTTTGTCTTTGTGATAGGCGAAGCGTTCACCTTGGTATATTCAGTGCTTCCGCTTGCGCGCTTGTAGAGATTGTAGGTGCAACTGTCGTGTTCCTGCGCCAGTTTGCGCCACGTCACGAGCACATCTTGCTTGCTGTCGTCGGTTACGGCCACCACCGAGCGGCCCAAAGGCTGCTGGATGCGCTGCGCAAACGACTGGGTTAACGGCATCAGAGCCATTGCAAATAGAACAATAGTAGATTTCCTCATATTCGTTAATAGTTGTATTGCTTTTGGAAAGTAGTTCTGTTGTTATTGTATTTTCGTGCCAAAGGTAGGGGAAAGGCGGCGATATAAATCGGTAAAATCGTTCAAAAATCGGTGCTTTTGTACGCTTTTCATTTCTCCAAACCTTTCCTTGGCGGACGTGCCCCGGCGGTTTCCGGCTCGTGTCCTGCCGGTTGTGTTTCGTAAACCGGCGGTTTTGGCCGTAAAACGGGCGGTTTGCTGCATGCGTCCTGTATGGTCTTTGTGCGAAGCCCCTGCGTCTGCCGCCGTGAGGGTCAGCCTTGGAGGCTGTCAATGAACGACTTGAGCGTGTCTTCGGCCACGTCGCCGAGCGCAAACTCCTTCTCTGCGTCGTAGCGCACGGCGTTCAGCCACTCGCGGCGCGCCGCTTCGCCGTCGTCACCCAACCGCCTGATGTCGTCTTCGGTCAGTATGTCGGAGTCAAGCAGGTCGATTGCGGTGCGGTAAGTCCAGTTCCACTTGTAGGTTTCGTAGCCCTTGTGCATGGCTGTGAACCGCTCTTCCACCGAAAGCAGGTCGCTTTCCGTGCCGTTCCTTATGTCTTCAGCCAGCTGTTCCACCTCGGTTGTGGGCACGAGCAGCCCGCTCAGGTCTGTCCACTGGCCTATCCCGATGCTGTTCTCCGGCAGTTCGCCCGTATGCCCCGCCACTGCTTCGCCCAAGAACAGGCGCAGGGCCAGGTCGTAGAGCCTGATGCCTTTCAGCAGCCAGCTGTTCTTTATCACGCAACCGTTGTAGTTGTATGACGCAGCCGTGGCTCCCTGCTCCGCTTTCAGCCCCTCCAGTATGCGCTTGCCCTCCATGATTTTGGTCATGGAGTAGGGACTTAGCCAGTCGAAGTTGACTATTGACCTCCGTCCGGAGTGCGGTCTCATGTCGCGTTTCGGCCATTTCCGTGTGTCGCGGAACGTGCCTACGGTGGTCAGGTTGCGCCCCGGCACGAGGTAAGTGGCGTTTTCAGTGCCTATAACGTAGGAGAACGGCAGGGCTGAAGTGTCGGGATGGTTCTGTATCTTGCCCAGGCACACCGAGAAAGTGCCTATGCTGGCCGGCCAAAGTATGTGGGTTCCGCTTGCCGTCTTGGCCCCTCTTTCGAGCGAACCGTGGTGTATCGGCCCTATTTTGTAGGCATGATTGCTGAAGTTGGTGGCCGATCCGGCGTTGTAGAACGAGCACATGCCGCCGATAAGCAGCGTGGATTTGTGGTGGCTCACGCTGAACGGGCCGCAGAAGGCTGCGCATGCCTCGCCGTTGTCCATGTGTGAATTGGCGAAAAACAGGCTGCTCTCGGCCGAAAAGCCCTTGCCTATGTGGCACGCCTCGCCCACAAAACAGTTGTAAAGCCGCGCCCCGTCGAGCACAGAAGCACCGGCTTGGATGATAGAACTGTCGCATACGGTGTCGCTGCCGATGAATGTACCGGCCTCAGGAAGGCTCATTATGGTACACTCGCTGAGCCTTGACGCACCGTTAACCTCGCACTCGTCGTGGATGACCGTGTTGGTTATCTCGCGCGTGTTGGCTATCTTCACCCTGTAGCCTATCTGTCCCTGCTCCGGCAGCCGGCCTTTCGCATGGCGCACAGCCATGGCCCGCAGCCGCTGCCACACCTCCTTTTCGTCCGCGAAGGCTGCCATGAAGGCTGCCATCTGGGCGGTCAGGCCGTCGTAGAGCACCACGTTGCCGCTGCCGGCCTCGTTGAGTACGGCCACTATGTTGCCCTGTCCGTAGGTGGCGCCTTCGGTTGTGGCCATCGTACCTATGCCGGTTATGATGCTTTCCTCGCCTATTGAATAGTTGCTGATGTAACCCCCGACATTCTCTATGAGGCAGTTGTCGCCCACGGAAACGTTGCGCAGCGCGGCGTTTCTGATGCCCGCATGGCGCATGAAGCCGTCGCCCGTGTCGAGCAGCTTGTCGAACACGCCGAGCGAAACGTCGCCATAGAAGGCCGCATTGGTGATGTTCGCGGGCGTAAAGTCGCCCGACACGCTCACGCGGAGCCAGTCTTCGGCCGTGCAACCGCCCTGTTCCAGCGCTTCAATCTCATCTACGGTCAGCGAACGGTAGTTGTCCATGTGCTTGTCCTTTCGGTTTTATGGCCGCCGGCGTGCAGTTGCCGCCGCAGGGTCATGGGTTTGTGTAGTCATTGTATAGGAAATCGTTGTACGGATACTTCTGTACGTGCAGCTCTTTCACCTTTTTATACAGCACGTCCCGCAGCTCTTCTACGTTCAGCCTGTCGCGTGCCGATATGAAAATGCAGTTGTCGTTGAGCCTGGCCATCCATGTCTGCTTCAGTTCATCGAGCGTTGTGTTCTCCCTGGTGGGCGGCGTGAGGTCGTCAGGCTCCTTTTCAGTCCACGTGTATGCGTCTATCTTGTTGAACACTATCATTGACGGCTTGTCTGCGCAGCCCAGTTCCTTCAGCGTAGTGTCCACTACGCGTATCTGATCCTCGAAGTCTGGGTGGGAAATGTCAACCACATGCACCAGCAGGTCGGCCTCGCGCACCTCGTCGAGCGTCGATTTGAACGAGTCAACAAGGTCGGTGGGCAGCTTGCGGATGAAGCCTACGGTGTCGGCAAGCAGGAATGGCAGGTTGTCGATGACCATCTTCCTGACCGTAGTGTCAAGGGTTGCGAACAGTTTGTTCTCGGCAAACACTTCGCTCTTGGCCAACAGGTTCATCAGAGTGGACTTGCCCACGTTGGTATATCCCACGAGTGCCACACGTATGAGCCGTCCACGGTTCTTCCTCTGCGTGGTTTTCTGCTTCTCAATCTCCGCCAGGCGTTGCTTGAGCAGCGTGATGCGCTGCAGGATGATGCGCCTGTCCATCTCCAGCTGGGTCTCTCCGGGGCCGCGAAGACCCACACTGCCCTTGCCTCCGCCCGAACCGGAACCGCCGCCCTGCCGTTCGAGGTGGGTCCAGAGGCGTTGCAGCCGCGGCAACATGTAGCGGTTTTGCGCCAACTCCACCTGTGTCTTGGCCTCGGCGGTCTGTGCGCGCATGGCGAATATGTCGAGTATGAGCGTGGTGCGGTCGAGTATCTTCACTCCGAGTGCCTTTTCGATGTTGCGGAGCTGCTTGGCGGACAGCTCGTCGTCGAAGATGACCATGCCAACCTCGCGCTCTGCGTCTTCCTCGTCCTTGATATACTGCCGTATCTCTTCGAGTTTGCCGCTTCCGATGTACGTCACGGAACTCGGACCGGCCATCTTCTGCGTGAAACGCCTTACGGTTACGGCCCCTGCGGTGTCGGCCAGAAACTCCAGCTCGTCGAGATACTCCTTGGTTTTGGCCTCGTCCTGCTCCTTGGTTATCAGTCCCACGAGCACAGCTGTCTCGGTTTTGGCTTCTGTTATGATGGCATCGTTCATTTAAGTCCTGTATATGAATATGTGTTATGACCGCAAAATTAGCAATAAGCGGCGATATATGCAAGGCAAGTGCGCCTTTTGCCGCAGCAACCCGGCTGTTTGCACACCTTAACCCGCCCGTTTGCGGACGCCAAACCGCCCGTTTGCGACCCGTAACCCGGCGGGTCTTGAAACCAACTGGGCTTCAGACAGATACAAAAGGCGGAGGCCGTGTCTGCCAAGCAGGCTCGTTGGAGCGTTACAACGCCCTGGAAATCAGTGGAAACGGCTTCGTTTGCAGCCGCTTTTCCGCCGTCTTTCCCCTCTGGCCGCAAAATTTATCCGTGACAACATGGCCGTCTTGCTGCCGTTTCCCGATTTTTATTTGTAAGTTTGCAGGACGATAAACACTGTCAAGAACTAATTCAGAAACTGAAACAACAATGGTAAGCGATCCTAAAGACTGTCTCTACTGCCAGAACAACGAGACATTGAAAGACCTGATGGTCGAAGTGGCGAAGCTAAGCGTTTCGCGCGTGTTCATATTCAGGGAACAAACCTATAGGGGGCGTTGCCTCGTGGCCTACAACGGCCATGTTGACGACCTCAACCTGCTCTCCGACGAGGAGCGCAACGCCTTTATGGCCGACGTGGCCAAGGTGACGAGAGCCATGAAGAAGGTGTTTGCGCCCGAAAAGATAAACTATGGCGCCTATTCGGACACCCTCCAGCACCTGCATTTCCACCTCGTGCCGAAATATGTGGGCGGGCCTGACTTCGGAGGCGTGTTCCGCATGAACCCCAAGGAGGTGTATCTCTCCGACGAGGAGTACGCTTCGATGGCCGAAGCCCTGCGCAAGGCACTGTAAAGGGGGAGGCTTCCCGGTAAATAACGGAGGCTTTGGCCCGAAAGGGCTGGGCTTGCAAAGACGTGACGGTATGCTTTTCGTATGGTGGGATGTCCCTATACGAAAAGCATGCCGTCCTTCTGCGTGATCCGTTCCTCGGTTAACAGGTTGCGCAGAGCCTCGTCTATGGCTTTCGACGGCAGCTTTATGACCGACAGCTCCGTGACATGGTGGCGTTGCCCGTCGGCGAGCAGTTCCAGAATGGCCTTTTCCGCATCCTGAAGCTCCCGCCTTGCGGTGCCTTTCCCGTAGCGTTCCAGACACACGTCGCACTGCTGGCAGTCGTGAGCGGCCTTCTCGCCGAAATATCTCAGCAGCATACGGTTGCGGCAGGTGTCTTCGGAGGTCACATACGCCGCCATCTCGTTTATTCTCAGGGCAAAATACTTCTTCCTGTCCTTGTATATCTCGTCCGGGAAGCGCAGTTGCTCCGGGTAGTCGCGGCTTTGGGTGTAGCGGATGGTGGGGGTGCTGCTCTGGGGGATGAAACTTAGTATGCGTCTCTCCCTTAGTGACTTCAGGCAATGATAGACTTCCTTGGCTGTCAGGCCGGTCTGCTGCGCGATAAAGCCCTCGTCAATGAACACATAGTCGCTGAACAGGCCGCTGTAGTTGCGCAACAGGGCTACAATCACACGGTCTTCCTGCGGCGGATTGCCCCTCAGGCGGTACAGGTCGTCGCGTGACAGAGTGAACATGACGCGTGCCTGGTTGTCCTGCTGCTCTTTGTACTCGATATAGCCGGCTCTGTCGAGTATCGTCAGGGCCGATTCGACCTGCAGAGGGAAGAAACGGTAGGTGTGGCAGAACTTGTCAATGCTGAATTCAAAGGTCTTTCCGTAGCCGGAACCGATGCCTACCTGAAAGAAGTAGGCGAGATGCTCATACACATCCCTGATATATTCCTTCTCAGGGTACGAGTCGGCAATGCGCTTGGCCAGCTGCTGCCTGTCACTGCTTGAGTAAAGCAGCACAGCGTATGCCTTTTTGCCGTCGCGCCCGGCGCGTCCCGCCTCCTGGAAGTAGGCTTCTATGCTGCTGGGGCAGTCTATATGCACCACAATGCGCACATCCGGCTTGTCAATGCCCATGCCGAAGGCGTTTGTAGCGACTATTATCCTCGTGTCACCGGCCTGCCAGGCTTTCTGTCTCGCATCCTTTACGGCGTTGTCAAGCCCGGCGTGGAAGTAAGTGGCCTCCATTCCGCTGGCGTTAAGCAGATCCGCAATCTCCTTGGTGCGCCGTCTGCTGTTGGCATACACTATCGCGCTGCCGCCAACGCATGACAGTATGTGTACCAGCTCGCCTCTTTTGTCGAGCGTTCTGCGCACTATATAGGCAAGGTTCCGCCGCTCGAAGCTCATGCGGAACACGTTTCGCTCCTTGAACCCGAGGCGTTCCTGTATGTCATCGGCCACTTCGGGCGTGGCGGATGCCGTAAGTGCGAGCACGGGGGCGTAGGGTACGACGGGACGGATGGCGGCTATGCTGAGGTAAGAAGGCCGGAAGTCATAGCCCCACTGGCAGATACAGTGCGCTTCATCAATGGTTATGAAGCTCACCTTCATGTGTTTCAGCTTTGTGAGGAAGAGTTGCGAGGACAGTCTCTCCGGGGAAACATACAGAAGGCGCACTGCGCCGAAGACAGCGTTGTCAAGTATCACCAATATGTCCTCGCGTGACAGTCCTGAATGTATGGCTGCCGCCCTGATGCCGCGCTGTTTCAGGTGGGCCACCTGGTCCTTCATCAGCGCAACGAGCGGGGTTATGACAATGCAAACGCCCTCCATTGCCAGCGCGGGCACCTGAAAAGTGATGGACTTGCCGCCTCCTGTGGGCATGAGTCCGAGGGTGTCGCGCCCGGAACCGATGCTTTCTATGATTTCACGCTGTATTCCGCGGAAATCATCGTAGCCCCAGTACTTCCTGAGCAGCTCCCTGTAGGTGTCAGTCTTCATCAGATGGCTTGATGTCTTCTATCTGTAGCTGCACCTCGCTGTGCTTGAAGGTGTTTTCCTCGATGGTATAGACGATGTCAAAGCTGCGTTTGCTCTTGATGTAGCGTGCCGCCGCACTCTGCCCGAAGGCTATCCCGTTCATCACGTTGCTCGACTTGCTGTCCACGAGTTCCAGCTTTATGTGCTCCTGGTGCCGCCCTACCACCTTGCTCGTGCCGTAATCGTACACGTCACTGGTGCAGAAGAGCGGCTTGGGGTTGCACGGGCCGTGGGGAGCGAACTTCTTGAGGTCGGAATGCAGCTTCTTTGTGATGTCCTTGAAGTCGAGATGCGCCTCTATGTCGAGTATTGCCTGGGTCTGTTCGGGCAGTATGTGGTTGCTCACATATTCCTGGAAGCGCCGGCGGAACTCCAGTATGTTCTCCTTTCTCATCGAGAGACCGGCAGCATACGTGTGCCCGCCGAAATTCTCAAGCAGGTCGCGGCAGCTCTTGATGGCCTCGTAGATGTCGAAACCGGCCACGCTGCGCGCCGAACCCGTTGCCATGCCGTCGCTGATGGTAAGCACTATGGTCGGGCGGAAGTATATTTCCGTGAGCCGCGAGGCCACTATGCCTATCACACCCTTCTTCCAGTTCTCGTCATAGAGCACTATTGCCGACTGGTGTTTCTGGGTTTCCAGCCGTTCGACAATCTGATTTGCCTCTTCGGTCATCTGTTTGTCGATGTCCTTGCGCTGTTCGTTGTAGCCGTTGATGCGGCTTGCCTCCTCCAATGCCTTGCTTATGTCCTTCTCAACGAGCAGGGCCACCGACTCCTTGCCGTTCTGTACGCGTCCGGAGGCGTTTATTCTGGGTCCTATCTTGAACACTATGTCGCTCATGGTGAGCGGTCTGCCGGCCAGTCCGCATATCTCTATGATGGCTTTCAGCCCCACTGACGGGTTCTGGTTGAGCTGTTTCAGCCCGTGGAAGGCCAGAGTGCGGTTCTCGCCCGTTACGGGTACGATGTCTGCGGCTATGCTTACCGCGCAGAAATCGAGCAGTGGAATGAGGCGGGAGAACGGTATTCCGTTGTTTTTGGCGAACGCCTGCATGAGCTTGAAGCCCACTCCGCATCCGGAAAGGTGGTGGAAGGGGTAGGTGGAGTCGCGCCTTTTGGGGTTGAGGATGGCCACTGCCGGCGGCAACTCGTCGTCAGGCACATGGTGG
>CAVAPI010000052.1:0-16771 GCA_963590445.1 Lachnospiraceae bacterium
TCACGCGGTTCCCTTTTAATCGCCGGAGCGAACCATTTGCGCTGCAAAGATACGAAAAAGCACAAAAAAAGTGGCGATAGGTGTGCTAAATCTCATGGAAAAACATGGATTTAGCACACCTATCGCCACTTTTCGCGTAAAATTTCCCTTATGTTATGCTCTAAGACCACCGTCACTTAGAGCCAACCTTGAGTGAAGCTGGCGTCGCTCTACTTTACGACAATCTTCTTCCCGTTGTGGATATAGACGCCCGACTGCGACGGTGCGTCGATGCGCTGTCCCTGCAGGTTGTGCCAGACGTCGCCTGTGGGCGATTTCTTGTCGGCGGCCGTGGCGTGGATGGCTGTGGCTGGGTCGTCGTCTTCCGTTACGCCGACATAATCCCACGCATACTGCACGGTTTGGTATTCTTCTGAGTTTTCGCCAAACAAATCAGCTGTGGCCTGTAGCGAACCTTTGCGCGCATCGGCGTGATTTGACGTGGGAGTAAGGTATTTCGTCAGGCTGCGGTAGGCGATTTTTGCAGCGTCGTCGATGTCAATCTTTGACGCAAATTCGGCCAACGACCCGTCCAGGTCAGGTTGTCCTATTTCGTCGAAACCCACATTGAGGAGATAAAACCAGTAGTTCTGCACGGCACTGTTCACATGCATGTCGCTATCATCGCTCCAGTCGTCACCTTTATAGTAAATCGGTAGCGGAATGTCATTAGTGCCCGCAACCCTATGGCTCATGTCGCGCATACAGCTTGCTTGTACCATTACGCCGTCGCCGATAAGCCAGTTGTCAGCGGCCTTGCTGCCTTTGACCGCCTTTTTCACGCAGATGCCCATAATGTCGGAAAACGACTCGTTCAACGCTCCCGACTCGCCTTTGTATTCCAGTCCGGCGGTGCAGTTTGTGACTAAATGTGTAAACTCATGAGCCATGATATCGATTCCCACTACCGGATGCATTAGTATGTCGTCGCCTATTCCATACTGCATAACGTAGCAGTTGAATTTGGGGCTATAATTGGCGAAGGCGTTGTTCTCGTATCCCTTCATTCCTATGAAAAAGTTTATATCGGGGGCGAAAAGGATGTTGTATATAGGTCCGCCCTTGTCGTCATAGCTGTCGCGTCCGACAACAGTCTTGTACCAGTTGTAGGTCTGCTGCATGCCCCAGTGGATGTCAACGGCAGGGTCTGCCACTGCCTTGGTCACGACATGCCCTGAGGTGTTGTCGGTCTTCCATGCGTGCTTGCCCACGGGCAATTTCTCCATGCCGATGCAGTCTATCCGAACGTCGTCACCCGTGTAGTTGTATTTCCACACCTCAATTCCAAAGGAGGCTATGTTTATGAACGCCAACTTTCCGCCGATATTCGTAATATGCAGGCCGAGGGGTAGGGATGTCGCGTAAGTGACATCAGTGCGGTCAACAGCATTGCCGTTATTGTCGCGCAGCACCAAATAGAATTCCGCGAAAGGGTCGTCGAATTGGCGCACGCTGTCGAGCGAAATTTCCGTCAGACGTGACATTGCCCAGAAGTCGTCCGTGGTGGAAAACACCGGGCACTGCTCTTTGATAAAGCGTTCGCAGTCGTAGTACTCACCTCCGCCTTCGGTCTGGCTCACAATGTAGTCCTTTACGTTGTTGTCCGCGTTGTGTGCGTCAACGGTAAAGATGTTCCTTGTGCTGTCGGCCATAATGCGCCGTCCGTCGGGGAGGGCGGTGACCGAAAGTGACACCGTGCCGTTATACAAGGAACGTCCCTGCATCGTCTCGCTGATGGAATGGCTGAGGGGCAATGTCTTCAGCGTCTCGCCAGTCTCGGCGTCCACATATACATCGGCGTTCTGCATGAAGTCGTAATGGAGCTTGGCGTAGCGGAAGCCCGAGGGCGTTTGCACCAGATACAGTTTCTCTGCGGAGTCGGTCTTGCCGTCGTTGCGCATGGGAGCCTTGCGCATTACCTTGGGTTGGGCGGTTTGCTCCATCACCACTCCGTTGGCTGAGGTTATGGTGCCGTTGCGCCCGTGTACAACCACAGTGGATGCCTGCACCTCATAGCCTCCCACATACTGGCGGTAGCGGAGGTGGCGGATGCCCAACTGGTCGGTCTCGTCGCCTATAAGTTTGAACGTAGTCCCTTCGGGCAGGTTGAGCCATTCGCCGAAGTGGCTGGTGGCCTCGTCCATACTAATGTTCCTGTCTTGCAGCTTCAGCCAGAAATGGCCGTCGCCTTTCTCTGCTTGTGCTGTCTGTGTCAGTGCCGCCGTCATCAGCATCGTGGCGACAATGGCTTTTGCCATGGTAAATTCTCTCATAAGCCTCGTTTTTGGGGTGCACTGTCCTGAAAGGGCAGTGGCTTAGTGTCATTCGGTAATCTGTTCTGACTGAAGTCTGACGGCAAAATTATGAAAAAAAATGAAACGAAAGGGCTTTGGAGCGGAAAATAAGTGAAAGAGGTTCTGTTCAGCCATACCTGATATATTTGGCGAAGCGCAAGCAAGACAAGCCGTAGCGCCCTGTCTCTGTTCCGCCCTTTTCCCATTGCCGTTTCGTAAGTATGCCTTTTGGCACTCGTAAACGGCATGCTTGCGATGCGTAAACGGCATAGTTGGCATCCGTAAACGGCATAGTTGCGGAATGGAGTTGGGGCAAAGGGGGTAATGCAGGCCGCATATGCCCTGACGGCGACGGCGGTAGGTCATGCCCGATGTCGTTGCAGGTCATGCTGAAAGCCATGGAAAGTAGGCTCGTGTCGAACGGTGCGAGGTGACTTAGTGCCATTGCGGCGGTGAAAAAACGCGGTGTTTGGCTTTGCTTTGTCGGTGTCTTGCATTAACTTTGCAAGCACTTATGGCTTTATGAATAACAATATGACAGGAAAACAGGACATAATAATATCGGAAAACCTGCGGGACTCGCTGGCCAAGGCCATCGCCGGATGCCCGCACGACAGGCTCTTTGTGCTCGCAGACGGGACCACCGCGCGCTTGTGCCTGCCGCTTTTGGACGGAACGGGGTGCACCGGCGGCGCGCAAACCATAGTGATAGGGGCTGGAGACACCTGCAAGACGCTCGAAACAGTGGCTCATGTGTGGTCGGAACTCGGCCGTATGGGGGCCACGCGCCATTCGCTCCTTATTAATATAGGTGGCGGTATGGTGACGGATCTCGGCGGTTTCGCCGCATCAACCTTCAAGCGCGGCATACGTTTCATCAACATCCCCACGTCGCTGCTGGCCATGGTGGATGCCTCGGTAGGGGGGAAAACGGGCATAAACTACAACGGGCTGAAGAACGAGATAGGCGTTTTCTCCAATGCCGACCGCGTGATTATAGACACTGAGTTCCTGAGAACGATGGACGAACCCAACCTCCTGTCAGGCTACGCCGAGATGGTAAAGCACGGTCTGCTGGCCACAGAGCAGACGTGGGCGGAGCTTTTGTCGTTCGACATCCGCCGCCCTGACCTCGCAAAGCTGCGCCGCATGGTGGCCGAATCGGTGGCTGTCAAGGAAAAAGTGGTGGAGAGCGACCCCACAGAGCAGGGCTTGCGCAAGGCTCTCAACCTCGGCCACACAGTGGGACACGCCTTCGAGTCGCTGGCACTCGCCCGGAAACCGATGCTGCATGGCTATGCTGTGGCCTACGGACTGGTGTGTGAGCTTTACCTGAGTGCGGTCAAGGAGGGCTTTCCCACCGACATGATGCGCCGGACCGTGGCATTCATCAACGAGAACTACGGCCGTATGGACTTCTCGTGCGACGACTATCCGCAGCTGATAGAGCTGATGACGCACGACAAGAAGAACACTTCGGGCACGATAAACTTCACTCTGCTGGGCAATATCGGCGACATTCGCATCAACCGCACGGCCTCGCGCGACGAAATATGCGAGGCTCTCGACTTCTACCGCGAGGGACTTTGAGCCGCAGCTTGCCCGTTCCAGCACAACAATATTACGCTATGGCCTTGCCAAGCCAGTGGCCTGCGATGACAAGGCAGCCTGTTGTGTTCACCAGAAACGTGCCTAAGGGGAACGGGGTGGGGGCTATGGCCACCGCCAACCGTGACACTGCATAGCGCAAACCGCCTCCAAGGAAGCTGCCGAGGCCGGCTATAACAAACTCTTTCATACGTTTTCTTGCTTGTAAACGCTACGGCCTGCACAGCAGGGAGCACACCTTGTCCTGGAAAATGCGGGCGTTGCTGGCGTGGAGAACGCCCTGGTTCAGTATGGCAAAGCACAGTACGTGGCCGTTGGAGGCCGTGCAGTAGCCCGCAAGTGAATATACTCCTGTGAGTGTACCTGTCTTTGCCCTTACGTTACCCTCGGCGTGGGTGCCCTTCATGCGCCTCTTCAGCGTGCCGTCTTCACCGGCTATGGGCAGCGAGGGGTACAGGTGCAGGTAGATATTGGAGTTCCTGTAGGCATAGCGCAGCAGCTTTGCCTCAATTTCCGCCGACACATAGTTGTATAAAGACAGGCCGCTGCCGTCGGCAATCCTGCACATCGAGGGGTCAAGTCCGGCCTTTCCCAACAGTTTCTTTACGGCTGAGCGCGCGTGGGACGCCTTTGCCGGGACGTTACCCGACGCTGCGGCCAGCTGGAAGAACATGGCTTCGGCATACAGGTTGTCGCTTTCCTTCATCATACGCATCAGTATCTGGTCGATAGTGTGCGAACGTGTGCACACTACAGAGGCGTCCTGCGGGGCTTCGCCCTCGGAGTTGTATGCCTCAACCACCACACCTGCCTCGCGCAACTCGCCGACAAAACGCTCCACAAACCTGTCCTTTCGCGAAACGAGCAGCGGGGAAAGCACCGGATTGTCGTCGTCCCAGCACCATCCCTCGCCGAACTGCTCCGGCTCTTTCATGGACTTGTCGGCCACGATGCGCCCCCTTATGGTGTCGACTCCCATGCTCCGCAGACTTTCCACAAAGGCTTTCATGTCGTCAGTGTTGAACCTGGGGTCGAAACCGCCCACACAATACACGTCGCCCGTCAGGGTGCGGTTCTCTATACTGCCCGTATAGCTGAGCGAGGTGCGCAGCAGGTAGGAGCCGCCGAGGCGGTCTATGGCGGCTATGGCGGTGAGCAGCTTCATTGTGGAGGCGGGCCGCAGCAGCTGACGGGCGTTCTTTTGGAATATAACGCTGTCGGCCGTGAGGTCAAAGACCATCAGTCCCACCTGCGAAGTCTCGAACATGGAGCCGGCCAACAGCCCGTCCAGACCCTCCCTGACGTTGTCCGGCCACGGCAAGGTGGCCTCCGCGCCAACCGTATCTGCGGCAATGGTGTCGGCCAGACCGGCGGTTTCGTCGTTGTCGTCAAGCGGGTTGTCGGTCTGCGCCAACGCTATGGCGGACGCAAACACGGCGGAAAGGAGCAAAAACAAGAACTGTCTCATATGCATAAAGGTAGGCTCTCGCCGGACAAGTTGCCGCAGTCCGGTTGGCAAACGCACGGGTTACGCATCCTAAATGCGGCATTTGGCAGGTGCAAACCGCCCGTTTGCGGGGCGTAAAGCGGCGCTTTTCTGACCGCAAAAGTACGGAAAAACGCAAAAAGAGCAAAAATATAGCATTACGAAATTGCACCTTACGGATTAAAATAGCTACTTTTGCACAACCCAACACACTGTTATGGTATTCAAATACGACTTCCTTATAATCGGTTCCGGCGTGGCCGGCATGAGCTATGCGCTGAAAATCGCACGGGCACACAAAGGGAAAGTGTGCCTGATCTGCAAGACTACGCTCGACGAAGCCAACACTTCGTTTGCGCAGGGCGGCGTGGCGTCGGTCACGAACATGAAGATTGACAACTTCGAGAAGCACATCGAGGACACGATGATAGCCGGGGACTACATCAGCGACCGCCGTGCCGTGGAGCAGGTGGTGCGCAATGCGCCGGCACAAATCGGGGAGTTGGTCAACTGGGGAGTGAACTTCGACCGCAAGGAAGGCGGCGGTTTCGACCTCCACCGCGAGGGAGGGCACTCGGAATTCCGCATCCTGCACCATGCCGACGACACGGGCGCGGAGATACAGCGCGGACTTATGGCGGCCATACGCAGCAATCCCGACATAGAAGTCAAGGAGAACCACTTTGCAGTGGAGATAGTCACGCAGCACCACTTGGGCGCGCGCGTCACCCGGCGCACACCCTATATATATTGTTACGGCGCTTACGTGCTCAATCCCGACACACTCAAGGTGGATACATACCTGAGTAAGGTGACGGTAATGTGCACAGGAGGGTGCGGAGCCGTATATCAGAGCACCACCAACCCGGTCATTGCCACAGGCGATGGCGAGGCTATGGTGTACAGAGCCAAGGGAACTGTGGCCGATATGGAGTTCGTCCAGTTCCACCCGACCGCCCTTTACCACCCCGGAGAGACCCACCCGGCGTTCCTCATCACCGAGGCCATGCGCGGCTACGGCGGCATATTGAAACTGCCGAACGGCGAGACGTTCATGGAAAAGTATGACGAAAGGCTGTCTCTCGCGCCGCGCGACATAGTGGCAAGGGCCATTGACAAGGAGATGAAGATGCATGGCTTGAACCACGTGTGCCTCGATGTCACCCACAAAAACGCCGAGGAAACCAAGCGGCACTTCCCGAATATATATGCCAAGTGCAAGAGTATCGGCATCGATATTACCACTGATTACATCCCGGTGCGCCCCGCCGCCCACTATATGTGCGGCGGTATCAAGGTGGATCTCAACGGCCAGTCGAGCATAGAGCGGCTGTATGCCCTCGGCGAATGTTCGTGTACCGGGCTGCATGGCGGCAACCGCCTGGCCAGCAACTCCCTGATTGAGGCCGTGGTCTATGCGGATGCTGCCGCCAGACACTCGCTCGCCCATGTTGACGAGTACGACTTCAACGAGAAAGTGCCGGAGTGGAACGACGAAGGCACAATGACCAACGAGGAGAAGGTGCTCATCACGCAGAGCGTCAAGGAGGTTGGCGAGATTATGAGCAACTATGTGGGCATAGTGCGCAGCGACTTGCGGCTCAAACGCGCATGGGACAGGCTCGACATACTGTACGAAGAGACCGAAAATCTGTTCAAGCGGGTGAAGGCAAGCCGTGACATCTGCGAGCTTAGGAACATGATCAACGTGGGCTATCTCATCACCCGGTGGGCAATAGAGCGCAAGGAATGCCGCGGTCTCCACTACACTATCGACTACCCGGTGCACGCCTACGACAGGAAATAGCGACATACATGACAACAGACACCAACACCGACATTGCAAAGGGACAACTGCTGGCCATCAGGGTGGGGCGCGGCTCGCTGTCGTTTGCCGCCATGCGGACGGAAGGCGGCGAGCCGCAGGTGGCATACGAGCCATATACGGTGCGCAGTGGCGTGTCGCTTGCGGCCAATCTGCGCGAGGCGTTCAAGACAGCGGAGCTTCCTGCCGCCGCCTACCGCCGGGTGCTCGTGCTCGTGGACGCCCCTGTGCTGATGGTGCCTGTGGATATGTATAGCGAAAGCGACGCCCCGACGCTCTATGCCCACGCCTTTCCGCACGGCAGCGGTGCGGTGACGGTGGCCGACGTGCTGCCCGACCTCAACGCAGTGGCGGTGTTCGGGGTGAACAAGGACCTGAAGCTCGTGATAGACGACCGTTTTGCCGGCGCAAGGTTCGGCGCTGCCATCGGCCCGGTGTGGAGATACCTGTACAGACGCAGCTTCTCCGGCTCGCGGGGCAAGCTCTACGGATATTTCCACGACCGGAAACTGGAGCTGTTCCGCTTCGGCAAAAACCGTTTCAAGTTCTGTAACGCCTTTGAAGTGGACAATGCGCACGACGCAGCCTACTTCATTCTGTGCGTATGGAAGCAGCTCGGCATGGACAACGACGGCGACGAGCTGTATCTTGTGGGCGACATCCCGGAGAGAGAGTGGCTCCTGGACGAGGCGAAAAGCTATCTCCGCAGGGTGTATGTGGTCAATCCGGCCGGCGATTTCAACCGCGCGGCAGTCACCCGGATAAAGGGTATGCCATACGACCTGATGACTTTTTTCGTGAAAGGGAGGTGATGGGCCATGCGTATAATAACGGGAAAATACAAGGGAAGGCGGTTTGACATACCGCGAACGTTCAAGGCGCGCCCCACAACCGACTTTGCCAAGGAAAACATCTTCAACGTTCTCGGCTCCTACATCGGCCTTGAGGGCGCCACAGCCCTCGACCTGTTTTCAGGAACGGGCAGCATTTCGCTCGAAATGTTGTCGCGCGGCTGCTCAAGAGTGGTCAGTGTGGAGCAGGACAGGGAGCACCATGCGTTCATAGTGCAGTGCCTGAAGAAGCTCGGCGACGGCAGTTGCGTCCCCTTACGCACCGATGCGCTGCGCTTCATCAAGGCTTGCAGGGAGCAGTACGACCTCGTTTTTGCCGACCCGCCCTACGCTTTGCCCGAACTGCCCCGCATCCCCGGGATGATAATGGAGAAGGGTTTGGTGAAGGAAGGCGGTGTGCTGGTGTTTGAACATGGGGCGAAAAACGACTTCAGCTCGTTGCCCCACTTTGCCGAACGCCGCGCTTACGGAAGCGTGAACTTCTCCATTTTCCGGTTCTGAAGGGCGTTTCCGGCAAGAAATCAGAACAGTGGCGACAACATTCTGGCCACACTTTCCCACAATCTCATCAGGAATTTGGGCTTCATGCGCTCCTCCACGTCCTTGAACGCCACGGTTTGCGTCTGGTCGTGCAGGAATATTGCCTTGAAACGCAACGCCGTGTCCTCGTCATATATAAAGGTATTGCCCTCAAAGTTGTTCTCGAAGCTGCGGAAATCGAAGTTTGCCGAGCCGCACGACACGAGCGAATCGTCGCAAATGAGCAGTTTGCTGTGCAGGAAGCCCCCGGTGTATAGGTACACCTCGGCTCCGGCCTGCACCAGCTCGCGCAGATACGACCGCCCTCCCCACTCGGCAAGGCGCGCATCTGTCTGCCACGGCACTATGATGCGCACGTCCAGACCTCCGAGGATGGCGGTTTTCAGGGCGAAAAGCACCGGCTCGTTGGGCAGAAAGTACGGCGATTCGATGTATATGTAGCGGCGTGCGGCAAGGACAAGCCTGACGTAGCCCTGCATAATCTCCGGGTTTGCCGATATCGGACTGCTCGTTACCGTCTGCACAATGCAGTCGTTGGACATCTGAACCCGGGGCTGCGGATAGTATTTACGGTCGGAAATCAGTGTGCGGTCAACGAAGTACCAGTCTATAAGGAACGCCCTTTGCAGTCCGTAAACGGCACTCCCCCTCACCATGACGGCCGTGTCGCGCCAGGGTCTGCCGCCCTTTCCCTTCACATAGCGCAGGGCTATGTTCATGCCTCCCACGAATCCCACCTCTCCGTCGATGACTACTATCTTGCGGTGGTTGCGGTAATTGACCTTACTCGTGAACGTTGGGAAACGCACGGGCAGGAACGGGCACACCTCGATGCCCTCTTCGCGCATACGCTCGAAGAACTTGTGGCTCACGTTCCAGCACCCTACGTCGTCGTAGATGACGCGTACCTCCACGCCACTGCGCGCCCTGTCGATGAGAGCGTCGGAGATGAGTGTGCCCAAGGGGTCGTCCTTGAAGATGTAGAAGTCGAGATGAATGTGGCTTCTGGCCTTGCCGATGGCCGCCAACAGGGCGGGGAAGAAGCCGTAGCCGTCGGTATAGATGTCGAAAACGTTGTCTTTGAAGGGCATGGCGAAGTTCTGGTTGATGAAAAGGTCAACCATCTGCTTGTGCCTCTCCGGCACTTTCAGGTCGTGTTGCTCCACAAATTCGAGCATGGAACGCTTGGTTAGCTGGTTCATGCTGCGCATACTCACCAGACGCTCGCGCCTTGTGTTGACGCCAAAGAACAGGTAGAAGATGATACCGGCAAAGGGTACGAAGTAAATCACGAGCGCCCACGCCATGGTCTTGGCCGGTTGGCGGTTGTCCATAAGCACGTGGACAATCATAAGCACCACGATTATCTCGTAGAAGACGACGAATGTGAGGTATAGTCCGTGCATTGGCGTGTCGTTGGGCGTTTGGTCGTTGCGGCAGAGTGGCTCACACGATGATGTCACTGCCTATCTGGCGGGCGAGAACGTCGCGCAGTTGCTGCGTTTCCTTATAGTCCTGCATCAGGGTCTTGACAGTTTCCATGTCGCCGCCGGCCTGTCTGAGCTGCGCCTGTATGTCCTTCAGCCTCCGTTTCACTATGTCCATGCGGAAGTCAAGCACAAGGTGAGTGATCTTTTGCTGTAGGTTTTCGGGCTTTATCTCCGGCTCAAGGCTGCGGCTAAGCTGGTAGCGGTTGATGGCAAGTTGGCTTGCAAGGCTGCTTATGTCAACGTCGTGATGGTTCATGAAGTAGGTTTCGGACTTGAAACCCGGCTCGCCGCAGTGCCCGACCGCCTCGCTGAGAATTTTGTCGTACAGTCCGTTGCTGAAATGCAGCCCGTCCTGCGCCAGATCGTAGTCCACATATTGTGCCAAAGTGAGGTTGACGGTCTGCCCGTCCTCCGTCTCCAGCCCGCTGAAGATGACCTCTTCGCCGTGCCGGATGACGAGTTGCATTATCATAAGCTCCACTCCGGCGGCCTGTTCGTCCACGGTATGCAGACCTATGGCCGGGGTTTCCCTCTGCTCCTGCGCCTGTTCGGCGGAACGTTCCTGCCGCCTTTGCTCCCTTTCTGCCTCCTTTGCCTGCTCTTCCCGGTTGCTCCGGATGAAGCGGTTGGCCGTGTTGATTAGCGTCTGTTCGCTCATTTGCAGCTTGTCGGAGCACTCCCGGAGGTATGTGTCGCGCGTTATCTGGTCGGGAATGACCGACACGCTCTTCACAATGCTGCTGATTGCCTCCGACCTCTTGATGGGATCGGTCACGCCAAGCAGCAGGTGGTCGGTCTTGAAGCGTATGAAATCGGTCTGGTGGTCGGCTATATATTGGCGGAAACTCTCCGCGTTGTGCTTCTTGGAGAAACTGTCCGGGTCGTCTCCGTCGGGCAGAACGAGCACCTTAATGTTCATCCCTTCGGCCAAAAGCATGTCGGTGCCGCGCATGGCGGCGTGTATTCCCGCCTCGTCACCGTCGTATAGAAGGACGATATTGGACGTGAAACGGTGCAAAAGGCGTATCTGGTGTACGCTCAAGGCGGTGCCTGAGTTGGCCACAACGTTCTCTATGCCGCACTGGTGCATGGAGATGACGTCGGTGTAGCCCTCCACCATGAACACACTGTCCTCCTTTACGATGGCGCGCTTGGCCTGATAAAGCCCGTAAAGCTCGTGGTCTTTGTGGAAAATCTCGGATTCCGGCGAGTTGACATACTTCTGTTGCACTCCCTTAGTGCGCGAGTCAAGCAACCTGCCCCCAAAGGCGTTGACCTTTCCGCTGGTGGTTAGCCACGGGAAAATGACCCTTCCGGCATAGCGGTCAACAAGCTCTCCGTTGTCTCTCTGGTAGCATAAGCCGGTCTTTACGAGGTATTTTTCGTTGTAGCCCTTGCCGGTTGCGGCCGAAGAGAGGGCGTTTCGCGACGGCAAAGCGTAGCCCAACTGGAACTTGTTTATAATGTCGTCGCGGAAGCCACGGCTGCGTAGGTACTGCATACCGATGGCTTTGCCGTCAACATCGTTGCGGAGTATGTCCTGAAAGTAGTCCTTTGCCCACTCGTTGACGATGAACATACTCTCCCTTTCGCTGGCCTCCCGCTTCTCTTCGTCGGACAGTTCGCGCTCCTTAATCTCGATGTTGTACTTGTTGGCGAGCCACCTTAATGCCTCTACATAGGACATCTGCTCGTGCTCCATGATGAATTTGACGGCGTTGCCGCCCTTTCCGCAGGCGAAGCAGTGGCAGATGCCCTTGGCAGGTGACACGATAAACGACGGAGTCTTGTCGTCATGGAAAGGACAAAGCCCCTTGTAGTTGATGCCGGCCTTGCGGAGATGGACAAATTCAGAGACCACATCGACAATGTTGGCGGCGTCTATGATGCGGTCAACGGTGGCTCTGTCTATCATGGCTGGATGTCTTTTGGGGGTTGCATTGTCCTGACGTGTGCGTCATTTCAGGTATTTGGCCAGCGGACTCTTAATCTTTTTGAGTCCCTTGGCAAAACTTTTGGCGTTGGTGCGTGCTCCGAGCAGTGACGTGTGGGTGTGGTCGCGCTTGTAATAGGGCGCAGCCTTTTCCTTGCTGCCGCACTTCTTGTCGAGGAAGTCGGCGGTTATGTTGTGCATGTCCACAAATTCCGTGCCTGTAGCCTCGGCCACTTCGCGGTACCACTTGCCATAGGAGTCGTTGCGCCGCTCTATTTTGCCGTCTTTCCACTCGTTGCGCGGCGTGAGCGACACTATTATCGGTGTAGCGCCTTTCTCTTTCACGTCCTGGATGAACTTCTTTAGATACCAACCGAACGTATATACCAGTTCGTAGCGGCCTGATTCCTTCATCTTGTACACGTGTGTGGAGTCGGAAGTGCCGGGTATTGTGCCGCGCATCTTGTTGTTGTCGATGGGGCCGATGTCGTTGTGGCCGAACTGCAAGAGCACATAGTCGCCCGGCTGCAGCGAGTTATAGACCTGATCCCAACGCCCTTCGTTGAGGTAGGTGCGCGTTGAGCGTCCGGCCTTGGCGCAGTTGACGCACGTAATCTTCTTCTCGTTGAACACTGTGTAGGCTTGCGAACCCCAGCCCCACATGCCGTCTTCGTCCTTGTCCTCGTTCTTTACTGTCGAATCTCCCGTAATGAACACCACGGGTTTGCCCTTTTCACGGTTGACACTCACCGTCGGGAGGGTCAAGTCCTTCATCATTGCCTGTAGCGGAGCGAGCTTCGGGTCGGTGCTTTCGGCCAGTCCTTCGGCTGCGGAGCGCGCATTAAGCTCGGCTCCGAACTTGCTTGTGTGTATGTGGTCCTTGTAGAAATGGTAGCTCTCCTTCCACTTTCCGAACCTGTCGAGCTTGCTTCCCGATATTTCGTTGAGGTCTATGTAGGGCACACCCTCCTCTTTGCTCACTTCCTCAAGCCACTTGCTGTGCGGCTTGCGCACTATCTTGCCGTCGTCACCGTAGGCGTCGCGCGGCGTGAGTGACATGAGTATGGGGTTGGCGCCGGCCTTCCTGATGTCTTCGATGTACTTGCGCATATATCCGCCGTAGGTATATACGGTTTCCTTCTCGCCTGTCTCCTTTATCGTAACGTTAAGGCTGTCGTGGCCGGAGCCGGGGATGGTGGCACGGGCACGGCCGCTGTCATACGGGCCGTTGTCGTTGTGGCCGATGGAAACGATAACCCAGTCGCCCGGTTTCAGTGCCTTGCGCACGTCGGGCCACAGCTTGTTGTAGAAAGTACGGCTGCTCATGCCGCCGAGAGCCTGGTTCTCCACGGTGATTTTGTTCTCGTTGAAGTATTTGTGTTGAAAGAATCCCCAGCCCCACTGGCCGTTGTTGCCGTTGCCGAGCGTGCCGTTTCGCATGGTGGAGTTGCCTATCAGGAAGAGCACGGGGTTGCTGCCCTTGCGGCTTGAGCCGGGTGCGGGGCGCGCCATCAGTGCTTTGGCTATGCTGTCGGGGGTGTTGTCCACCACTTTGTTCACGTCCTCAACGGGGTCGGGTGCCTGTCCGAATGTCGCGAGCGACGCGGTTGTGATGATTGCGATAGTGGAAAGTAGTCTTTTCATAGTTGTCTGTATGTTTGATGTATGTGCTTTCGCATTTGGAAATGTCTGTTACATAGCGGGTTTTGAGCACAGCCGTATTCGGCGTATGCCAGGAATGCGAGGCTTGGCCGTAGCGGCCTTTCAAAAAGATGTATGCAGTCTTTTGAGAAAACCATATAGTTCTTTTGAAAAGATGTATGCAATCTTTTGGAAAAATCATATAGATCTTTTGCGAAAATGTATGCAATCTTTTTGGGCGGCCATACAGACCGCACCTTTTCCCGCATGGTTTCAGGCCGGATTCTCATCCCGTCAATATTGTGTGGCAGTACTCCCCGTGTCAAGGCCGGGCTTCCGGCGAGTCCTGTTGTCAGGCTTCCTTCTCCTTGAGCAGGTCGCGGATCTCGGTGAGCAGACGCTCTTCGGCCGACGGCTGCGGCGCTTGGGCAGCCTCTTTTTCCTTGTTCCGGCGCGCCAGACGGTTTATGCCTTTGACTAAAAGGAACACGCAGAACGCGATTATCACAAAGTCAATCAGCGTTTGCAGGAAGTTCCCGTAGTTTATCGTGGCCGCCTCCATCGTCCCGTTGCCTATCGACACCGAGGGAAGCGTCACTTTCAGGTCGGTGAAGTTCACTCCGCCTATCAGCCAGCCGATGGGCGGCATTATCATGTCGCTGACTATTGACGAGACAATCTTGCCGAAAGCACCGCCAATGATTACACCTACTGCCATGTCAACGGCATTTCCCTTTACAGAAAACTCCTTAAATTCGTTCAAAAAACGGCTCATTCTGTTTGTTTTTGGTTTATTTAATGTAGAAATGTAGTGCAAATATAAAAATTAATTCGTAACTTTGCGTCCGAAAAACAAGGAAAGTGCTGAAAAAGCTCCGCATTTGGATATTCATTACTCAAACAAGGGTGGCTCGGACAGCAGCAGAAAGATTGAGGATAAGCAACATTTTAAACCCTTAAACAAATAAAACGAAGTAAAATGATTAAGATTGGTATTAACGGATTTGGCCGTATCGGTCGTTTCGTTTTCCGTTCTACAGTCGAAGCTGAGAACGCTAAGGAAGTACAGGTAGTCGCTATCAACGACTTGTGCCCGGTTGACTACATGGCTTACATGCTGAAGTATGACACAATGCACGGCCAGTTCAAAGGCACTATTGAGGCTGACGTTGAGAAGAGCGAGCTGATCGTAAACGGCAACCACATCCGTGTTACTGCTGAGCGCGACCCCGAGAACCTGAAGTGGGACGAGGTAGGTGCTGAGTATGTAGTGGAATCTACTGGTCTCTTCCTCGCTTACGACAAGGCAGAGAAGCACTTGAAGGCCGGCGCAAAGTACGTTGTGCTCTCAGCTCCCTCAAAGGCTGATGCCAACGGCAACCAGGCTGACATGTTCGTTTGCGGTGTAAACACCGACAAGTACAACGGACAGAAGATCGTTTCCAACGCTTCTTGCACAACAAACTGCTTGGCTCCTATCGCAAAGGTGCTGAACGACAACTTCGGAATCGAGACCGGTTTGATGACAACCGTTCACTCTACAACTGCAACACAGAAGACTGTTGACGGTCCTTCAATGAAAGACTGGCGCGGTGGCCGCGCTGCTTCCGGCAATATCATTCCTTCTTCCACTGGAGCTGCCAAGGCTGTGGGCAAGGTTATACCTGAGCTGAACGGCAAGCTGACCGGTATCTCCATGCGTGTCCCCACTCTGGACGTGTCAGTAGTTGACTTGACGGTCAATTTGAAGAAGGCTGCTTCCAAGGAGGCTATCTGCGCTGCCATGAAGAAGGCTTCTGAAGGCGAGCTGAAGGGCGTGCTGGGCTACACAGAGGACGCAGTTGTTTCTTCTGACTTCCTGGGTTGCGCACTGACATCCATCTTCGACGCTAACGCAGGTGTATATTTGACAGACAACTTCGTTAAGGTTGTATCTTGGTACGACAACGAAATCGGCTACTCACACAAGGTGGTAGAGCTGATCAAGATAATGAAGAAGCACAACGGCTAAGCCGCTTGCGACTTAATAACACACTAAATCCGCATTGCTTTCGGGCAGTGCGGATTTTTTATGTGCCTATATTATAATAGTAGAGTATGGGCTTCGGAACGTGAAGCCAATCTTTAGTATATGGGGAGCGGGTGGTTGCATAGAAGGAAAGCAAACTTTGCATAGAAGGAAAGCAAACTTTGCGTAGAAGGAAGGCAAACTTTGCATAGAAGGAAGGCAAACTTTACGTAGAAGGAAGGCAAACTTTGCATAGAAGGAAGGCAAACTTTACGTAGGGCAGGAGCAAACTTTTCTTCACTCAAGCGCAACGTATCGTTCAAGCGCAACGTATCGTTGCCCAAACATCACGTGCTTGTCACTCAGACACAATGCTTTCTCACTCGAACACAACGAGTTCGCGCGGCAGGGTTATCTGTTTCAGACGGCGATACCATATCTTTCCCACCCCGCTAACGGGGCAACGCACGTGGCTACTTATCGCATAATAGCTGGCATGTAGCCGTCCGTCACTTCGGAAAAGGCGTGTTTTATGCGCGAACACTTCTCGTTTATGGCGTTGTCGGGCGGAGATGTGAGTCTGTCGGTACTCTCCTCACTAATTGAGTCGTCTATTCTGTCCGACATTCTGCGGCAGAGGTTGAGCTGTTCGCCCCGGTAATCGGCCGGACGCTTGAACTCTATGCCTTCGGGATGGTTGCGAAAGAGCATATGGATGGCCTTGTGTACGGGCGGGAGCTTCGCTTCGCGGTTCATGTCCTGTAGGATAAAGCGGTAGTCCTTGGTGATTACGAGGCGGCTGAGCTGCGATCGGGCGGCTTCGATGCGCAGTTGCGCTTCCTTGCGCCCCACTTCGGGGTTGGCATCCGCCCCTCGCTTGCGCACGGCAGGGGGCGTTTGCAAGCCTTGAATGTTCGGTCTGACAGTGCCCGTATGTGCGCTTTTCGTACAGAAAGGTATGCGTGAAAAGTACAAACGGGCGGGTTGTACGAAACAAACAGGCGGTTTGGGACGTGTAAGTGGTGCGGTTACGGATGAAAACCCGTACATTTGCCG